>DATMNR010000374.1:0-4694 GCA_035568795.1 Ktedonobacteraceae bacterium | reverse complement strand
GCTCCATGCTCCCCACCTCGAGCCCTGGCAGCGTGATATCATTGAGATTGTCCGTACTGAGATGCTTTACTTCGTGCCTCAAATGCAGACCAAGATAATGAACGAGGGGTGGGCCAGCCTATGGCACTCTCGCATAATGCGCAGTTTAGGTGATACAGGAGTTATATCAGACTCTGAAACAGTTGAGTTCGCTCAATTGCACTCAAGCGTACTCTCTCCCTCGCAAACTTCTCTCAATCCTTACTACTTGGGATTCAAGATGTTTGAGGACATTGAAAGACGCTGGAATAATCCAACGAAAGAGGAGCAGGAGCGTCTGGGTCGTCAATCTGATATGGGAAAGCTGAAGATCTTCGAAGTTCGCGAACTAGATAATGATGTCTCATTCCTGCGTAATTACCTGACCGAAGATCTGGTGAAAGAACTTGACCTCTACCTTTATAGAAAAGAAGGGGATGAATGGGTAATCGTAGAGAAAGATTGGGAAAAGGTGCGCGATGGGATTGTAGCCAGCCTGACTAATTTTGGTAATCCGTACCTGGTTATTGACAACGGCGACTATCGTGGGAATAGTGAGCTATATATAAAGCACCTCTTCGAAGGCCAGGAACTCGATCTGGTCTATGCCGAGAGAACGCTCCAGTATGTATTTCAGTTATGGGGCCGCCCCGTACATCTAGAGACAGTCTACGAGGATAAGCGTATTCTCGTCAGCTACGATGGCGAGCGTAATACGAAGAGTACCCTGGAAAAGTAACCTGAGGGTGATACAGAACAAAAAGATAAGGATAGCCTCAACATGCATACGTGTTGAGGCTATCCTTAATCAATGCTTTGAAAAACTATTCTGCCTGTGTTGACTCTATAGGTGTTGTAGGAGGAATTTGACTTGTTGGTGCTTCTTTGCTAACTGTTGTGGCACGGTTGCCCAAGGCATTTTCACTACTTTCAATTAACCTCTTGGCGGCATCACGTCCTCCGAGTCCGAACGCAAGTCCAAATGCAAGCGCACTTCCGAAAACAATTGCCCCGAATAGTTCCAAGACGAGTGCTGTTGCAATTTCAAGCTGTGTCAGTGCCATCAAAACCGCAAAGAGGATAATCGCCCAGCGAGAAATCTCAGCAAACACATTTGGATTACCAATTCCAGCAGTTGCTATTGCGCCACGTACAATGTCAGCGACAACAGTCGCAAGTAATGTGCCCAGGAAAAGGATTAGTATCGCCACGAACACGTTGGGAATATACGAGATAAGTTCGTTTAAGATAAGGGTAATTGAGGTGAGGCCGAGAGACTCCAATGCTGGTACCAGGAATACAAGAATAATAAACCAGAACACGATTCGGCCCAGGAAATCAGCAGGATCTAATTGAATGCCCATACGCTGTTCAAAACGAGTGAGTCCTATTCGATTTGAAAAGTTATCAAATCCAATCTTGCGCAAGAGGAAGGTAACGGCTTTGCCAAGGGCCTTGGCAACGAGCCAACCAACCAGCATAATGATGAGGAAACCAATCAACTTCGGAATGAACGCGAAGATGAGTGCAAGCGCGGACGTAAACGAGGTAAGGAGTGCTTGACCCCAGTCAGTAACAGTTTGCATAACAAGTTCCTTTCTACCATAGCTATACCTTCTGGCTTAGTCTTGTACGACTAAAGCCTCTTAAGACAGAAAAATAGCTAGAATTGCCATATACAACTCTACTGGTCAGTATATATGTACATGTGTTTGAATAGCAAGAACAACACAAATTTGCTAGGATTTTTGAAAAATTCAAAACGGCTACCAATAATAATCCTCTGCCGATAACAAGCTATTGACGAGCAAGTTACCATTAGAAGCAAATGTCTTGCTGTTTCCATTCGTATTCAATGAAATAAATCAGGAGAGAATGCCATGATTATCTTACTATTGGCTCTCATTGGTGCACTTATTGTTATGGCCATACTGAGTATTGGGCGACTCGCTTTTGGTCGACGTGAACTGTTCATCGCTCGAAGTTTTGCCAGGTGGTTCATAGGGTACTTTATTTTCAACTATATATTCTGCCTATTCATTCTCTATGTTTCTGAGCCTGCCTTAACCGGCCCCTTTGGAGGCTGGCAATGGATACTACTCCCGCTTGTCATCAGTAGTATTGCAAATCTTTTTGTGTTTGTTCGCCCCTTGCTAGGCTCATTAGAAGATGTCGCAGCCGCTAGCCAGGGACGACGCTCTGGGCGTAGCAGTCCCATCAACCTACCAACTGAGACTTCGCGAGGAGTAATTGCGGCAGGCATTTTTGGTTTGGTGGTGGCAGCCACTATCGGCATTGTAGTCGCAGGCCTGATTGTTGTATTTACAACCTGGTTTGATACCAACGCCAAAGCGCTAGCAGCTATTCCAAATGTAAAAGTAGAGACTCAAACCACCCCATTGATAGCTACCGACCCCAATCATATCGTCCTGGTCAGCCAGAGCGTTGCCGCTTTCAAAGGACAACAGATACTTGGCTCCAATGGTCAGAACCTGGGTTCATCCTACAGCATTGATCCTGCTAGCTACACACTGCAGTCTATCAGTCATCACCTATATTATGTTGCCCCATTGTCCTACAACAACATCTTTATCAACCTCTCCAATTCTTCCACCCCTGGTTTTGTGGTTGTAGATGCAGAGAATCCCAATGCCCAGCCCACATTACATACCGCCCCAGGCGACTCAATTGCCTACCTGCCTGGTGCAATCTTCAATCAAGACCTTATACGACATGTTTATTTGAGTGGCTATACTTATGCCAGGCTTGTTGATCCCACTCTGGAACTCGATGACAGCTTTCATCCATATTGGACGATATCTCTTATGCAGCCGACCCGTGGTTATACCGGCGATGTGCTCAGCCAGGTGCTCATCGTAAATGCGCACACCGGAGACATCACTATCTATCAGCCAAATAGAGTGCCGTTGTGGGTAGATCGCGTTATGCCATCCGACACGGTCACCCAATACCTGACATGGTGGGGATTATATCATGCTGCTCCCTGGTTCAACCCCTCCGGAGCTGGTCAGCAGTCGCCAGTAACTCCCCCTCAACTGCTCTATAACAATGTTGATCAACCTGTCTGGCTCATTGCAATGACGTCATCATCTGCCAATGATAACTCCAGTACGGGTGTCTTCCTCTTCGATACGCATAAGAATGAGGCACACTTCTACCCAGGGGCAGCAGGAATAGGCATCGGTGACAATGTAGCGAACACCTTTCAATCCACCCGTGCTAATATACTGCGTTACAATGTGGATACCTCTCAGTTGTACCAGATATGCGGGCAACCGACCTGGGTTGCCATTTACAGCAGCAATAGCATTTTCCAGGATGTGGGCATTCTTGATGCGAAAAACCTGAACGGCAGCAATGTGCAATTTGAGACCAACCTCCCGGCCGCTCTTAGTGACTACAAACTCTGGCTTACGCAACAAGGAATACCTAATGCGTGTGTAAGCACAAATATTGGAGGAACGCAGCAAACTGTGACGGGGAAGGTCTTGCGTATATCAGTGACCCAACAAAGTGGAAATACGATTTACTACCTCCAGATCAGCGGGCAGAATGTTATCTTTACTGCGAACCTGGGTCTTTCACCTAAGTTGCCACTTGTGCAACCTGGTGATACGGTCATAGGCACTTACTCGAGCACTTCGGTTCAAACAGGACAACCAGTGAATCTCAAAACCTTTGACGATTTGACAATTAAGCTGGGTGGGCTCTCTCCACCTACGCCGACCCCGGGGACTGGAACGCCCGTTGCAACGCCGACGGCATCGGCAACACCCTGATGTTGCGTACAATGGGACATTCGTTTTACTGTGGTAAAATCATTTCTGAGAGGCACCTTGCACCGTCAAATGCATAAGCCCAAATCCTACCCTCAGCTCTGTCATGGCTGAAGAGGTTGAAGCCACTTTGTTACATGAATTGTGCAGAAAAGGAGCCAAGAAATGATATTTACTCGGCATCAAGAAGGCGATATCTATGATATCATCGTTGTCGGGGCAAGTTTTGCCGGTCTGAGTTTCGCGAGTGGAGCAGCGGCTCGTGGACTACATGTACTCGTTCTTGAAAAAGATGCCGAGATAGGCAATTTGGTACGGACTACAGGTATTCTTTTTAGCGATGTGCTGGATGTGACCGATGTGCCTACACGCTATCTAACGAACTCTGTGCGGCGCTTAAGCTTGCTGGCTCCCAACCAATCAGTTCCGTTTGAGATTAGTTCCAAAGCCTATCGCTATTATATGGTAGATGTGACAGGTATGCTACGTTGGATGGCTGAGGAAGCACAGGAGCGTGGTGCCATTATTTGCTCGGGTGCGACCTTTCAGGATGCATACTGTGACGAAGATGGATTGATGCAGATCACTTTTAGCACCTTTCCCGAGAACGAGACTACTGGATCTATACCAGCAATACATGAGACTGTCCGGGCACGTTTCCTGATTGGTGCCGATGGGCCTCGTTCACGAGTGGCGCAGCAGATGGATCTTGATCAGAACACGCATTTGTTAGCAGCCGCAGAATGGCTGGTTGATGGTGTATCTGTTGATAAAGAAAAGTTCTTCATGATCATGAATCACGATTTGGCTCCTGGCTATTGCATCTGGCTGGCGCCCCACGGCGAAACGGCTGCCTTAGGAGTGGCTGGCTATCAACGT
>DATMNR010000373.1:0-7226 GCA_035568795.1 Ktedonobacteraceae bacterium | reverse complement strand
AGATCGATCTCATGCAACATCTGAATAATGCGTCGGTGGTTGAAATATTGGATAACGCGGGCTGGGAAGCATTGGCAAACAGTGAGACTACACCTGCCATTGCCAGGTTCACGATTCATCACTATGACATTGAATATAGCGATAGTCCTCGCTTCGGCGAACAGTTAGAAATACAAAACTGGTTTGGACCAATTCCAACGCCTGGCCATGAATTTACAAGGTTCCAGCACATGACACGCGGGGGTAAAACGATGGTGCGCGCTTGCTCACGCTGGCATTGGGAAGTCGCTGAGGAATGATCTTAAAGTTAATCAAAATAGGGGTGTCTTGAAAGAAACGGAAGGCCGATAATGATTTTTAACAAAAAAGGGGTAGATAGTGAAAGACCACGGAAGGCCGATACATCGGCGATGGGCGCGATAAATCAGCCCCTACAGAAATCCAGCGTATTTTGTTAATAATTATAATCAGTAGCGTTTCGTATCTTTACGTTTGCTGGGCTTTCTCGTATAAAGCGGACCAGGTATCATCATAATAGGGAGAGAACATATATCCGGGTTGGAAACTGTTGGTGAAGTCGTTATGACCGTTAACGTAGAGTTTGTCGTTGATCCGAATGAACCATGGACCACCGCTCGAGCCACCTGTCATACCACAAGAGATGGAGACTACATTTCCGCCTCCATGTTGCCAAACAGTACCAATAGAGCCCTCGCAGGACTTCCTGGTTTGACCATCGAAAGGAGAGGCAGCGGGATAGCCATAGGCGTAGAAGGTTTGATTGGCAGGCTGGTTATAGGCCCACCCAACGCCACCAACCACATCTGTCAAGAGACCCTCGTTATTAGAAGCGACGACCATCATACCAAAGTCCTGGTGATAATCATTTGGTTTAGCATTTATCCAGCCAGAAGGGACTTCTAGATCTCGCGCGGCCCAGCATCCATAGGGCGTATTCCCATTCTCGTATTGAGGGCAAAAGATCACGTTCCGCATCCAGCTACCACTCAAGTAGAGACAATGTCCGGCGGTATCAACCACACTACCGTTACTGCTTGCGACGGCAGTGCCAGAGCAGACGAGATTTTGACCAGCAGCGTTCGTTAAGAAAACTTTTCCGATGGTCGAGAGCGGATAAGAATTGTTCCCATTGAGTGGGGGTTGCCCATCTTGCTGCGCAGCTTTGCCCAGAGTTATATCGATGCTTGCCTGAGTTAGATCGGAATTCGTGCCGATTTGCTGATCGGCGTCACTGGCAGATTGCATATTTGCCGTTGTCCAATATTTGACTGTGAGATCGGGGTTTGTATTCACAGGCTGTTCAATGATCGTCTCTTGAGGACCAAATAATGACGTCGATAAACCATGTCCAAATGTAACTAGATATACCAGATATGCTCCTGCGAGCAAGGAAAGAAAGATCTTGCCAGTCAAGGGGTGTAGAATGAAGCGATCCAGTTGCGTCATCTTGCCTCTCTCTTTGATCAAGCGTCTTGCGATCGAGAAGGACGGGGATCTTGCTTTTCTCGATCGAGAGTATTGACTTTTGGTAGAGGAGCGGCTTTGGCATCGCGCATTCTGTCGGCTGTCCAATATTTGAGGGCTTCATCGGGAGGGGTCTTTGCCTTATGCTTAGTGACCTTGTTCGATGGAGTTGGCTTCGAAAAACGCTTCGAAGCGGCCAGGTACACACCAACAAGCAAGCACAGAATGATCGTGCCAAGCAGAGGCAGATATATGAATCTTTGTTGTTGTGACATCACGGTTCATTCTTTCAGAAAAGTTGATTTGTTTGCATGTATATTAGATATTATACATGCCTTTGACTTTCTTGCATATTCTAGAAAACAGCATTTGTCTGGGATCAGGTTTGTCTTTTCTGTAGAGAAGTATAGCTGTACTTTGCCCAAAAGGTTGGGTCTTCCGCGCATTTGGTGCAGCTCGTCGGCTAATTGAGGAGTTCAAAACATAAGCCACTTCGGTCCAGGCTTGTGGTATACTTCGTGAAATGTCCAACGAGCAAGAGAGGCGTCTTGCAGTGAGCAAGGTCAAACACAAAGTTTTTGCGTATATTACCCATGGCCATCGTTTGCTGGTTTTTCGTCACCCAGATGCGCCAGAAGCGGAGGTAAGGCTAGGATTCCTGCAAAAATCTATCATAAGCTCTCTATGGCAGATTTTGCAGAGATCTTTGCTCTCCCTCCAGCTTGGCTGCCCGGAACATCCGAAAAATAGGGGAGTTCCTCTATAACATTGCTCGGCATCAGCGTGTATACTCTACTATGGAATGATGGATACTGGTTTTCACTCATGCTGGAACCAGTGGGTGTTCGTGTTCTCGTGTGCCGTCTTTCGTATACTGGGGGAAGAGCATATTTCACCTGGTGGACCTGGTGCTTGTGCGTCCAAGTGAGGCGTCTGTGAAGGCAGGAAAGGAGGGATGCCAGCCTCTCAAAGCGCAGAGCATTCAGATCATCGCGTGTCAATTACAACCTGCTTAGAGAGCTACCATTTACATCGTCCATCAAGTCAACGACGAGCAGAAGAGCGTTCACGCTGGTAAACGAACCAAGAGCAACAGCGTGTGGGTTCCATCCCAGACAGAAAGGAAAACCATCATGGCGAATAAAGGGAGTGTCCTGACGGCTGGGCAGTATCTCAGTACCGATGATTACCTGGTTTCAGACAATGGCCAGTACTTTGCCATCATGCAAGGTGATGGCAATTTCGTGCTCTACCGTGGCAGCGGCCCGAGTCACAATCTGGGCTACATCTGGGCCATCAGCCATACCGCGTTACCCACCGGTCCGTACTTTGCCATCATGCAGAACGATGGCAATTTCGTCGTCTACAAAGGGACCGGCCCGAGTAACAATCTGGGCTTCGTTTGGGCCACCAATACTGTGGCAGGGGTTGGGGAGAAACTAAACATCGTCTCGGGCAACAACCAGACCCAGCCACGTTTTCTGACGGTTCATGGGGTCTGGACCGCGAATTTCGCGCCGCTCTCGGTAGTGTTCACGGATAATATCGGTAACCCTTATGCTGGGAAGCAGATTACCTGGACAGCGTACACTCCAACTTGGTCGATGTACGTGGACATACCTCCATATGGAGGTATGAATGTCTCGTATCCCGTCCCCACCACCACCGATTCCCATGGCAATGTCACCGTCAACGGCGTGTCGGCCTGGACGACCGACGGGAGTGATGGTTCGTTCACCATCGTCGCCAAGTCTGACAGTGCCTCGGCAACGTTCAATCTGACCATAGGTGGCCTAAGCAGTGTCGTGTCCGGGACCATTTTGGCAGGCAATAACCAGAGCGTAGCGCGCTCCACAAATGCGAGTTGGGACGTCCCTGTGGCGATCTTCGCGCCACTACAGGTAAAAGTGTTAAATCCTGATGGCACACCGGCCAGCGGGGTACAAGTCGGCTTCGCTTGCGGCACCAACCCCCAAGATATAGTTGTAGTGCTCAATACCGTGGCTACAGATGGGAGTGGCATCGCTACCCTCAGTAACGTGACTGCCTACGATAGAACGGGGACATTCACTGTTGTGGCAAGCATTGTTGGTGGCAACCAGCTCACCTTCAGCGAGACCGTCTCTAGCTGAGACCTCCCCGGCATATGCAGCGAGTGCCAAAATGGGATATAAAGATCCCTGCAAAAATCGATCACAAGGCGCCTTGTGATCGATTTTTGCAGGGATCTTAGCAATACCTCTTTATATGAATACAGGTCATGTAGAAGGATAGATCAATCGATGTATGCTATGCCAACAAGCTGCACCAAATGCGCAGAAGACCCAAAAGGGTTGCCGGATTGACTCATAGAGACGCAAGCGGCAAACCTTTGATTCAATTATACAACTGAGGACATCCAGGTGTGAGAATTTACCGAACTGTTGGCAGTTTGAGCCAACTTATGGCTCTCAGTCAGAGCTGAATGACGCTTCACCGCGCTCCCACGTCTAGGACCTCAAGAAGGCCAGCAGGTCTTCGTTGAACTGCTGCTGGTGCGTGATGGTGAGGCCATGGGGCGCACCCGGATAGACCTTCAAGGTCGCGTTCTTGACGATTTTGGCCGAGAGCAGGGCCGAGTCGGCAATGGGTACGATCTGGTCATCATCGCCGTGGATGATCAGGGTTGGCACGTCGAAGCGCTTGAGGTCCTCGGTCTGCTCGGTCTCGGAGAAGGCCTTGATGCAGTCGTAGGCCGCCTTGAAGCCGACCTGCATCGACCACAGCCAGAACATCTCCAGCACGCCCTGCGAAACCTTCGCCCCCGGCCGGTTTGCCCCGAAGAAGGGGCGACTGAGATCCTGGTAGAACTGCGAGCGGTCCCCGCTGACGCCGGCGCGGATCTGATCGAACGTCTCGATGGGCAGACCGCCTGGATTGGCTTCCGTCTTGAGCATCAGTGGGGGCACCGCTCCCACCAGCACGGCTTTGGCGAGGCGTGAGGTACCGTGGCGTCCGATGTAGTGAGCCACCTCGCCGCCGCCAGTGGAGTGGCCGACCAGGACGGCGTCGTGCAGATCGAGCGTGTCGACGAGCGCCGCCAGGTCGTCGGCGTAGTGGTCCATGTCGTTGCCGTCCCAGGGCTGGCTGGAGCGGCCATGGCCACGCCGGTCATGCGCAATGGCGCGATAGCCGTGGGATGCTACAAAGAACAGTTGGTCGTCCCAGGCGTCGGCGTTGAGCGGCCAACCGTGGCTGAAGACGACGGGCTGGCCTGTGCCCCAGTCCTTGTAGAAGATCGTGGTTCCATCTTTGGTGGTGATTGTGTTTGTGCTCATGGGATGAATTTCTCCTTTCGGGGTCACAATGAAACGCTTCACATCGCGGATTACATGGAGCGTGACAGATGAACCGCTGCACCGAACACACTCCATCTTGCATGAAAGAACTATGGCTGGCTTTCCATGCGAGAGATCACCTGCGTAAGCCAGTCGTGACAATGCTGCTCTGAAGCGCAGGTTCGGGATAAAAGACCACCTACTTATGGGCACTACAAGCTGTCAAAATAGCCGAGTCTTCCTCGGTGAAGTCGCAAGGGAGGAAAATTTAATAAACGGTACTGCATGGTCTTGTTCGCCTCATAAAGGATAACCATCACTTGCGTTTTTGTCAAGCCTAGAACAGAAATCCTTTTCGGTGAAAAAGTATCCTCTAACAGCTATTTCAGCCCAGACGTAACGGGGTCTCATGCTAAGAAGCAATCTCTGTATCAAGGATGAGAAACGTGAGCATGCGTTGCGCCTGAATAACGTGGAGAATAAGTGTATCCCAAAACGGTTCTTTGCCAGAAAAGGTTTGCCATGAGTACAAGCGAAACATGTAGAACAGGCAAAATTGCGTGCGAAAAGATGTTTTCTTTTCTTGGCAGTGCTATGGTTCCGAAATCGCAGAAGCGGCAAACCTTTTCGACAATGCCTCTCTGGAAAACTGATCCATTCACGCTCAATTTGCGGCAAACCTTTGGTTGCGCGAACCAGATAGCAAGCGAGCACCTCTTGATCGCTTGCCGCCCAGGCAACTTTCCCAGGAATGAGTTTTCCCAATTCTTGGAAGCTAAGAAATTCCCCTAAGCAAATTACTGTGCTGCAATTGCTGATTTACCGCTTCGAAGTACAAATTTCTGTATCTTCCCGGTAGCGGTTTTGGGCAATTCAGCCACAAATGTGACCGACTTAGGGACTTTGAAGTGGGCCATGCGTTCGCGAAGGAACGTACGCAACTCATCTTCTGTTGCGGTCTGCCCGGATTTGAGAACGACAAATGCATGTGGCGTCTCTCCCCATTGCTTATCGGGCATGCCCACGACAGCGGCCTCTTGAACTGCCGGATGACGCAAGAGCATAGCCTCAACCTCGACTGAGGAGATATTCTCGCCTCCACTGATGATTACGTCCTTGATACGATCGCGAATTTCTACATAGCCATCAGGGTGAACGACTGCTGCATCTCCTGTATGAAACCAGCCACCTTCAAAGGCATGCGCCGTAGCATCGGGATCGTTATAATAGCCTTTCATAACGACATTACCGTGTGTCACAATTTCGCCGAGTGTCGCTCCATCGTGTGGAACCTCATTGCCAAGCTCATCGACTACCAGAAGTTCACCGGAAGTGATCAACTCCACACCCTGACGGGCCTTGATAGTTGCTCGTGACTGGGGGGAGAGAGTATCATGCTCTGGACGTGGTTCGCATATGGTGATGAAAGGCGATGTCTCTGTTAAGCCATACACCTGAGTGATCTCCCACCCTAGTTCGCCTTCTATGCGTTCAATGGTTGCTGCGGCGGGTGGCGCACCTGCTGCCAGTACTCGCACTGTACGACGCTCTGATATTTCAGTGGGAAGCAATATACGCCGTACATCCTCAGGCGCATTAGCAATACCGATAAGTACAGTCGGCGCCGCGCAGAGCAGTGTTATCCCTTCATCGCGGGTAAGTGTGAAGATCGATAGTGGTTCGACCTTGCGGAGACACACATGGGTTCCGCCGACGGCAGTGACAATCCAAACAAAGGTCCATCCATTAGCATGGAACATCGGCAATGTCCACAAATAGCGATCTGAACACGACATTGAGATATGAATCAGAGTTCCGACGACGTTCATATAGGCATTGCGATGTGTAATCATCACGCCTTTAGGACGCGAGGTCGTGCCACTGGTATAGTTGATTGTCAGAAGGTCATCCTCGGCAATTGGAGGGCGAGAGAAGCTTTCTGGAGCCTTTTCAAGCACTTTTTCATAGTCAAGCCAACCCGTTTCGCGTAGGGGATCCGTCAGACCTTCAAGTGCCACAAAGTGTTTGACTCCTGGTAACTGGTGGCGAATACGCTCAACAACTTCTAAATAATCGCTATGAACACAAACTGTAGTTGATCCGCTGTGCTCGATAATGTAGGCAAAATCGTCGGCGATGAGACGATAGTTGATTGGGACGAGAACAGCCCCAATTTGAGGTATGGCGTAAAAGGATTCGAGTAATGCATGGGTATTTGGAGCAATGTAGGCGACGCGGTCGCCCTTACTGACGCCCAATTGCTGGAGTGCTGCAGACCAGCGATCACAGCGTTTACCAAATTCTGAATACGTCAAGCGCAGATCTTCGTCAACAACGGCCTCTCGATCAGGGTACAAGCGCCTGGCACGGCGTAAGAACTCAAGTGGGGATAAAGGTGTTTCCATCCGATGACCTCCTGAAGTG
>DATMNR010000372.1:0-10137 GCA_035568795.1 Ktedonobacteraceae bacterium | reverse complement strand
AGTACGCTATTCCCTAAGGTAACCGTATAATTGCCTGGAGAAGATTCGAGATTCCATCCATATGCATTACTAGAAAAGCTGTCAGCAAAAAGGGGAGTTCCCTTCGGCAAAGCATAGGCGATATCCTTACGGCGAGGCGTTTTGCTTGAGAACAGAGACAACGGAGAGATTCGTGTGAAATGAAGCACGAAGAGAGCATAGACAACTACGAGGAGAAGAATGCTTGTACAGTATATCCATACCGATCGCTGTCTTCTTAGCGATCGATCTTTATGTGTATTCGGTTCGAAGGATTGCTCAAGCAGTTGAATAGACGTGCCTGGTAGCACTTGAGAAATCAACAAACCACAGGAAGAGCAATAATTCCGATCTGTCAGAAGTGCCATTTTGCATCGGGGACAATATACCACCATAGGTGCCTGATCAAAACCGGACATGATGTATTTCCTTCAACAGTCTAAAAATAGACAGCCTCACATATGTACCTATTTTATCCTACATCAAGTTATGTCAACGTGTCTAATTCGTATTACTATTTGGTAGGATCATGCGCCGAGCGGTGACAACTCCATATGCCTCCCGCGCCAGATGCACGTTAATTGACCATCACACGTCGTCCATTATCGCTTGTTGGGTTCAAGAGGCAGATTTAGACTTTCGCAACAGTTGTTTCTATGGCACATCAGATCCTTGTGCGTACTTTTCTCTGAGTGAACGCTGTCCAGGTGAGCCGCCCAAAATGCTAGCGTTTTGAAAGTAGGTAAGGAAATATTCTGTAAAGTCATGAAAAAGAACGTTTTCATTGGTACAGTATTAGCTCTACTTATCATCTACGCTGGTACTGGAGTTTACCTTCTATTTGACTCTCCATTCACGCACAAAGAGCAAGCGAACGTGGTTCGCCAGCCGCTTTATACCGTATACCGTTCGGATGAAGTACCTTACTCAACACATCGCGCACTCTCAATGGTAGCAAGCGAACAACCTACAGCGTTACTACCATGGGGAATTGCTCTGGATAGCCTCAACGGGTTTATCTGGGTTGCCGAGCCGGGATGTCAACCGGATGTACAGTGTCCAGCGACACAGTCGGGAGTTCTAGGTCAGTATGCCTTCTCCGATGGCACCCTCATTCAAAATCTCTACGAACCGGACGGATATTCAAGTCCACTCTTTACGGCCGTCGATGCGAATGGGGATGTGTGGTTTACACAGCCTGATAGTGACGCCATTGGGGAATATAATCCACAAAACCAGCAGTGGAATCAGTGGTTCTTGAAGAAAGGAAGTGAACCTTTCGATTTGACTTTCGACAGGTATGGGAACCTCTGGTTCACGGAATTTAGGTCCAACGCCATCGGATTCTTCAACCTGCGTACTCACACTGTAGCTGAACATGCAACCCCCACGCCAGGTAGCAATCCTTACGGCATCACAGTTGACCACCAGGGAAGAATCTGGTTCGCTGAGAACGGGGCAGGGGTAGATCAGATCGCAAGCTTCATGCCCACCTTATCCGGATCCATAAAGATAACGGAATATCCCACAGGTGGCCTGCGTCCGCATCTGATCGACGTAGATCAGGTAGGCCATATCTGGTACACGGGGGGATTTGGCGGCAATATCGGCGAGTTCAATCCTCAATCTGGAAGCGAGACCCAATTCGTCGTCTACCAGGGTATTTGCTCATCCCCTACCAACTGTAGCGGAACGCATATCTCGGGCATCAGCATCGATACGAAAGGCGATGTCTGGTTCACCGATTCGCTCAGTCACCGAGTGGGGTATCTCATCCCATCGACGGGCCAGGTTGTGGCAAGAACGATAGACGTCAGCAATGCGCACCCCTACGATGGGCTGATGATAGACAGGAGTGAGAGGGTTTGGTTCACAGAGGAGTTCGAGTCGACTCTCACGATGTGGCCCGCCAGTGCTGTCAAGTCATAAATCATGGTATCTCCTCGTTTCATCCTGTGTCTTGAAGTCACTCACCCCTGCCTACAGTACAGGTCTACTCGATTCATATTTCTTCAGGTAGAGGCGGCGGACGAAGCGGAACAGGAGAGGACTGGATTATGGTTGTTGTTGTTGAACCATACAAGAGAAAGCAACCAAGAAGTCGATCAAGCTGATCAATAGCAGGAATGTACACCTGTGTGTGATCAATTAGCCATGGCTCGGCTACCACGTGCGACGTTTGCACTATTGCTCTCACTACTGCCAGCTTCCGCGACCGCGATCGGAATTATCGTCCTGCGTCAGATCCCTACTTCGCTAGAGATTGTTGGCATACTCCTTGTGGCTCTTGGGGTAGCGCTGCACCAGGAATCTGATACAGTGTATGCGAAGCGAGAGCACTAATAGCGCTCCCGCTTTGTAAAATCACCACTTCAAGATGGTAAGTAGCCGTTTCTATCAGCTCAAATCAGCGTTTGCTGTGAACCAATATCAATATATGGCTAGCGAGGCAAGTACTCTTGACTTGTTCAGCTTTTTTGTGCTATTTCTATTACTAGACTGACTGGTCAGTCTAGTAATAGAAATAGAGAAACAATGTCACGCCATCCAGATACGAGCGAAAAACGCAGAAACCAGATCTTAGATGCAGCCACGAAAGTCTTCGTACGACTGGGCTTTCAGCATGCCCGCATGGATGACATCGTAGAAGAGTCTGGATTGAGCAAAGGCACATTGTACTGGTACTTCAAAAGCAAGGAAGATATCATCAATGCCATTTTGCACCGCCTTTTCGCTGGAGAACTTGAAAACCTTCAAAGCTTGTTACAAGCGGAAGGAACTGCAAGTGAGCGCCTGGTACAACTCACTAACAATCGTGTAATCGGCTTGAAGCGAATGTCTAGCCTGGTCCCGATCATTTTCGAGTTTTACGCTGCAGCTGTACACCAGCAATGGGTAAAGCAGTTCATTAATGAGTACTTTGGGCGTTTTCGCACGTTGCTGGAGGAACTCATTCAACAAGGTATAGACGAGGGAGAGTTCCGTCATGTCAACGCAACACAAGCTGCCATCACTTTCGCTTCTCTTTACGAAGGGTTAACTTTACATTGGATGATGGACCCTCAAACCGTGCAGTGGGAGATATTAAACGAGAACTCGATCCCCATGCTACTCGACGGATTGAAAGTGAGGCCATAAAAAGCTCTCCGAAATGTAAAAGGACTATTTTTACAACTTTGTATCGTCAAGTAGGAGTGCAGAGGACGAAGTCCTTTGCCGGTCGGATACGAAGTTTTCTCTCAAAAGAGACGATCACGTCAAATAGGAGTGCAGAGGACGAAGTCCTTTGCCGGGGTTCGAGGCCGCGCATCTGGGGGATGCAATAGCGGGTCCCCGAAATACTTCTTTTCTTTTTTCGCCGCCTCCTTCCGTCTTGTCTGACCGGAGGGATCTCCTTTCATTCTGACTGAGCGTAAGCTAGATGCGTCAGCAGCGTTGTCAGAATGTCTATCAAGAAGGCGCGTTAGCGACGTTGACAGGACGCATTTCAAGTCCCGCAGGCGGCAAAAAATGTCTAGATGAATAGTTACTCAAAAAAACTATTGAAGCTATAGAAGGTAAAAGGATCTACTTCATGCAAACCCAAGAAAAACTACAGGATAGCCTTGAAGAAGGCGGCAAATCAAAGAAGACATCAACACTCGAATCCCACGGACTTTATCGCCTGGGGCTAGCATATGGCCGCCAGGTGTATCGCTTCCGCTGGTTCATTATAGCGCTTTGGATCATCATCGTTGGAGTGAGCATTCCATTCGCGGGTCAGATCAGCTCCGTTTTACAAGGTGGGGGATATAGCTTTAAGGACAGTGAGTCAATTCGTGTAGATACTCTACTCACCAGCAAATTGCACCAGCCACTTACGCAGTCCCTTGTCGTCTTTCAATCAACGAATACGCAGGTGAGTGATCCAGCCTATCAGCAAGAACTACAAGACTTCATGAGTCGGGCACGCGCTTTCCCGAATGTCACACAGGTAACTCAGGGAGGCACCGGACAGGACGGTCACACGACCTTTGTCACGGTGAACTTTAATCAAGCAGAGAACAAAGTCGAGTCACAGGTGGAAGATTTCCATACATTGCTTCCCAATGGTGCTGCCGCAGGCCCTGCAAAGGCCTACCTGACCGGCGACCCTGCAATTTTCAGAGAAATAACTACTACCACACAACAGGATGTAGAGCATGCTGAGATTGCGGCGCTGCCAATCGCACTGTTAGTGCTACTTGTCGTCTTTGGTACACTGATCGCGGCAGCCATGCCAATACTCCTCGCAATTGTTGCTGTAATGGTAGCTTTAGCAGTAATCTATGTTATTGCCTTACAGTATTCGATGAGCATTTTCGTTCTCAACATTGCCTCTATCATTGGCCTGGGTATATCTATTGATTATAGCCTTTTCATGGTACGGCGCTTCCGTGATGAGCTGGCTAATGGTCGTTCTGCGCGTGACGCTGTAAGTTGGACGATAGCAACAGCCGGTGAAGCTATTTTCTTTAGTGGCCTTATCGTGATGATCGGCTTTAGTGGCCTGCTGCTCATCGGCGTGCCAATAATGATTTCCATGGGAATAGGTGGCGCAGTCGTCGTTGGTATCGCAGTATCGGCGGCGTTGACGCTCTTACCAGCGCTGCTTGGAGTACTGGGTCCTCGCATCAACTCTCTGCGCGTACCTTTCTTCAATCGTTTCACCATGCGAACTGAGCAGAGCGAAGAAGTTGCAGATATGAAGAGAGAACCAAAGGGTTTTTGGGAGATATGGGCATGGGGCGTTATGCGACGGCCGGTGTTGATCATTGTGGCAGTCTCAGCTCTGCTGCTTCTCTTGAGCTGGCCGATTTTCTCCCTTTCGATTGGCACTGAAGGTTCTTCTTCACTGCCAAAGAGCGCCGATTCACGACAGGGTATCGACATCCTGAACGCCCAATTTCCTGCAACGAATGAATATCCAATCTTAATAGTTGCGCAAACGAACGACAACTCCAGTATGCTAACATCAGAAAACCTGGCGAAGTTAGATAACCTGTCAAAGTGGATTGCTAAGCAAGATCATGTGACGGGCGTCATCAGTTTGACACAGTTGCCATCAACACCAGGCGCTCAAGTACTCAGCGAACAGCAACTGGCTACGTTGTATAGCACGAGAGCTTACCAGCAGAATCCAGCTATGGCACAACTCGTTTCATCAACAACCAACGGTGACACAACGTTGATTACTGTGAAGTCAAATACGAAAATCGATAGCAGCGAAGGCAAGGCTTTGATAGACAACCTGCGCGCTGGAGACCAGGAAGCAGGGCAGGGATTGAAGGTGCAGGTAGGTGGATTTCAGGCTATAAGCCTGGATTTCAATCGTTACCTGTACAGTAATTTCCCGAAGACAATTGCGTTTATCCTGATAGCTACATATATACTACTTTTTTTGATGTTCCGATCAGTCGTGTTACCACTGAAGGCTATTTTGATGAATGTCCTATCGGTGTGTGCAAGCTATGGTGTACTGGTTTTCATCTTCCAGTGGGGCAATTTCAGCAATATCCTGAACTTCACACCCGATGGTTTCCTGAATAGTATCCTCCCCATACTCTTATTCTGTATTCTCTTTGGCCTTTCAATGGATTACGAGGTCTTCCTTTTGAGTCGTATTCGAGAAGAGTGGTTACTAACGCAAAATAATCGTTGGTCGGTAGCGCGTGGATTGGCGAAGACAGGCGGTGTGATCACAAACGCGGCTCTTCTATTCGTGATCGTGTGTGGCGCCTTCGCGTTTACCTCAGTTGTTGTAACCAAAGAAATGGGTTTAGGTATGGCGATAGCTGTACTGGTAGATGCCACGATCATCAGATCACTGCTCGTGCCAGCCACCATGCGCTTGCTTGGAAGATGGAACTGGTGGATGCCCGGTAGACCATTGCCACCAAAGCCGACCGAAGTGGCCTAAATAGAAACTTAAGAGCCAGGAGCTTGAGTACTTCACGCTCCTGCTCCCGCACGATGCTGAAAGACCAGATCACGGGCCACTGTGAGACCACTCGCGATCGTACCGAATAGAACCGCATCCTGGCCAAGTTCACTTCCAACGATATGCGTTCGCAACGGAGTGATCTCCTGTAAACGCCGTTCGATCGGGCCGCCCAACAGATCAACGTTGTGTCCAATTCCGCCACCGAGTACGACCAACTCGGGATCCAGGATCGCCGCCACAGACGCGACTACAAGCGCTAGATACCACCCCTCCTTTTCAACTACTGCTAACGCTACTTTGTCGCCAGAACGGGCAGCATCAAAGATCTTTCTAGGGGATAGAGGTGGGCGCATGCCGAGGGACTGGGCAGTACGAACTATCCCCTCTGCTGAGGCTAATTCCTCCAACATCCCCCGGCGGTTCACACTGCTCTCCAGGCGGATATTGAGTGTTGCTTGAACATCGAATGGCAAGAATCCAACTTCACCTCCTGCTCCGTGCGCACCGCGATAAAGATTCCTGTCGATAACGATGCCCATTCCTAATCCAGTGCCAACAGTGAGAAACACAAAGGTACCAGCCTTTGAGCCACAGCCAAATGTAAGTTCGCCTAATGCCGCCAGGTTCGCGTCGTTATCCAAAGTGAGGCTTGGGCCAAGAGCCTCTCGTAGCATCTCTACCAGACCACGTCGGCCCCAGCCTGGCAAGTTAGATGCAAAGAGCACACGCTCACTGGAGGGGTCAAATACACCGGGAGTACCGATCACTGTGTGTACTACCTGCGACCAGGTGAATCCAGCGTCTGTGATTGTGTTGTGGGCAAGTTTAGTTGCCATTTCAACAAGAGTCGCCGCGCTTCTCGCCAGGTTCCTCTCGTCTCTTCGAACAACAAGGGTACCTGCCAGGTCGGCCACAGCGACACGTACCCAACTACGACCGATATCAACTCCCACAACATAGCCAGCGGTCGGATCTGGTTCAAAAAGAATTGCCTGGCGACCCCCACCTTCAGAACCGACCTGTCCAATTGGCCTGACCAAACCAGCACTCTCTAGGTTGGCGAGAGCCAGTGAAACTGTCGGCTTAGATAGTCCAGTCGCACGAGCAAGTTGTGCTCGCGACAAGGGTCCATATTTTCGTAAATGCTCCAATAAACCCCGCTCATTCATCTCACGTAGCAATCGAGGAGTCCCCGGCTGATTTTCTCGCTCAGTTACTAGCCCTGTATTCACCATACTCACTTTTCCTTTCCCACTCGCCTGTCTATTTGCGATATATTACACAATCCCTACCCTCTTCATTATACTTGACAAGTTGTAGTTAGTAAAGTATACTAACTACAAAATATGTTAGTAAGGTTTACTAACAAGCTTGAGGAATCACTGCCAAGAAGGAGGAGTTATGGCATTCACACAGGAAAACAAAGTTGGGCACTTACGCAAAAATGCCATTAGCGTCATTGGGGCTGTTGCATTAGCAATGGCATTCATGGGTCCAGCTACCAGTGTGTTCTTCAACACACAGCCAGCGGCGGGCGGAGTTGGTTATGCTTTGCCATTCGCACTTGTCCTCGGTCTGATAGTGTCCGCACTCGTTGCCTCTGCGATTGGTGCATTCGCCAAGAAGATACCCACTGCCGGTTTTGCTTACACGGTTAACACGCATGGCTTTGGAAAACGCGGAGGGTTTATGTCTGGCTGGATTCTCGCGTTCTCATATGCAATGGTTGGTCCGATGCTCCTTGCTGCCATAGGCGCACTCACCGAACAATTCATCCTGTCCATCACTGGTGTAGATATCCCTTGGTGGGCTTTTACTATTATCTTTGCTCTCATCATCTGGGGTATCGGCATTCTTGGTGTCAGCCGCACTGCAAAGACTGCTCTTATCTTCCTGGTATTGGAAGTCGGGGTTATGCTCGCGCTCTTTGCGACTATCCTGTTTAAGGGTGGAGCACAGGGTGTTTCATTAGCGCCATTCAATCCTGCCAATTCGCTAAATGGCCTTTCAGGTATCGGCATCGGGCTGCTCTGGGCTATCCTCTTCTTTATCGGCTTTGAATCTGCTGGAACGTTGGGAGAAGAAACGCAACATCCACGCCGCAGCATACCAGTTGCGCTTTTCACTGCGGTAGGTATTATTGGCCTCTTTTATGTCCTTTCTGGCTGGGCAGCTTCCATTGGATTCGGAAGCAACCATGTCAATGCTATGGTAAACGATCCCATTCCCTGGGTCACACTGACCAGGATATACTGGGGACCAAACCTGGTATGGCTCGTCTCGCTTACTGTATTGAACAGTATTTTCGCGAATCTAATATCTGGTATTAATGCCGCAGTGCGTGTACTCTTTGCGATGGGGCGTGAGGGGATCCTGCCAAGAAATTGGAGCAAAACGACTGCAAAAGGCAACCCTTCTATCGCATTGACACTATATATGATCTTCGCATTGGCCTTCGCGCTGATCGGTGGCGCGCTCTGGACACCTCTCGGTGCATATGCTTTCTTCGGAACAATTTTAGGGTTGGGGATCGTACTGATCTACATCCTTATCAATCTTGCGTTGATCGTTTTCTATCGACGTGATTATCCGTCAGAGTTTTCTCTTGTACGCCACGGTATCTTGCCGGTTGTTGCCAGCATCATCATGCTACTTCCCATTTATGGTTTATTGTGGCCTGTACCAGCCTATCCCAATAATCTTGTACCGTATATCATGCTCGCATGGATAGTAATCGGTGGAATTTACCTGTTCGTGATCTCCAGCCGCCGACCCGAGTTGCTCGATGCAATGGGAAGAGCCATGGTCGAAGAAGAATCAGGAGCGGTTGAGCAAGCAAATATTGTGGCTCAATAGGTGCTTCTAGTGAAAGCTGAGGAGGTCTTCGCGTGTACCTGCAGAGGTTGATCGAACGCAATCCGCGTCTCATGGAAGCTGCCATCAGGCTGCATCAGGCCGGTCGAATTCCACCTAACACCTGGCTGATCGATCTTGATACCGTCGCCGAGAATGCTCGTGCGCTCTCAGCAAAAGCCAGGAGTCTTGGTCTGATCACCTACCTGATGAGCAAACAATACGGCCGCAATCCCTATGTCAGCGCACTAGCACTGGCCAACGGTTTGCATAAAATCGTAGCAGTTGATGCAACATGTGCGTTGATGGCGCATCGCTTTGGGCTACCCGTTGGACATATGGGACACCTTAATCAAATTCCTCGGTATATGGTGCCTTACCTGGTTGCGATGCGTCCGGAAGTAATTACTGTATACAATATCGAGCATGCCCGCTGGATAGATAAAGCAGCTGCCGATCTTGGTATCGTGCAGGAGTTGTTAATTCGCGTCTCTGCACATGGAGATGTCTTCTTTGATGGTCAGGAGGGTGGCTTTGATGAGAGTGAAGTTCCATCGCTAGTTGACTCGCTGTCGCATTTGCACCATGTACGCCTGGTGGGCGTAACGGCCTTTCCGTGTGTCAGCTACAATCATCGCGCAGACGAAATATCCGAGGTGACTCCGAACATGCATACAATCCTGCGCGCGGCCGAAACAATGCGCGCTTTGGGAATCGAAGTCAAGCAGATCAATGCGCCTGGAAACACATCGACAATGACCATGCCCCTTGTGGCACCACTGGGTGCGACTCACGTTGAACCAGGCCATGCTCTGACTGGTACGACACCAAACCACGCCTTTTATGGTACCGCTCTTCCAGAACGGCCTGCCTATGTCTATGTAACCGAAATCTCTCACCACGTTGGGAATCGAGCCTATGCCTACGGTGGCGGGCTTTTTCACGACGGCTACCAGGCAGATGCGTCAGTTGGAGCGCTAGTTGGCTCAACATGGGAGGAGGCAGCCGACAACGGGGTAGAATATCTGCATGATATCGAGCAAATCATCGATTACCATGTTGTACTTCAACCTGGCAACCGCTGTAATGTTGGAGATACGGCTTTGCTCTTTTATCGCACCCAAATGCAGATGACGCGGTCCTATATTGCTCTGGTCTCAGGGCTGTCTGAACAGCGTGAAGGCAAGTTACACTACTTGTTCGATCATGCGAGCACAGCTCTGGACGAGCATTTCAACCCGGTAGATCCTGGGAAGGTGCGCCAGGATATTGATGCAGTATTGAGAACCCAAATTGGGTAAAAG
>DATMNR010000371.1:0-8924 GCA_035568795.1 Ktedonobacteraceae bacterium | reverse complement strand
GCCTCTTTCAAGAAGTCACTGATCAAATCGGAAAAAGTCTCCGCCGTATAGTCGATTCCTGGACGATCGGACAGACCAAATCCCAATAGATCAAGAGTATAGACACGAAACTGTTCAGACAGCGCATCCACATTCTTGCGCCACTGATACGAAGATGCCCCAGGACCAAAACCATGAATAAGAAGCATCGGCTTCGCGTCACGAGCACCCTTCACTTGATAAAAAATATCGCCATACTTCCACGGATAGCGGCGTTCCTCGCCTTTCAATACAGTATCAGGTTCGCTCACCTGTCTTTCAATAAATTTGTTGTAGAGAGCCATCGCTCCAACTGCTCCTCCAACCACCAGAGTGGAGGTAAGTAATGTACGTGTAAATCCCACTTGTCATTCTCCTGTATGTTTCACCTTGCGCAACCCAATCACCTGCGGTTCACCTGCTCGCTCTGCCTTTTATCAATCCCAGGTTGCTTAGATCTCTAAATTAGCCGAGAGGCCCAAGGGGTAATATACCATGCATGCACGACGCGTTGCAAATTTCATTCAGAGTATTTGACATTTCACCTTGCAAGTGATTGTCTTATGTTACGTACAGCATGTCACGAAAAAGATGCCATTGGAATCAAACATCCAACAATAAAAGTCAGCATATTTACATACCGAGGACTAATGAACCAACTTTCACCTTATCTCAAGCTATCTGACGAGGTTAAGGTAGCCTTACAAGAACAACGCCCGATTGTAGCACTCGAATCGACAGTCATTGCGCATGGCCTGCCATATCCAGAAAACGTGGAGGTTGCTCAGGCCATGGAAGCAGCAATACGAAAAGAGGGGGCAATTCCCGCGACAGTGGGCGTTCATGACGGGAAGATCGTGATTGGCCTTAACAAAGATGAGATCGAGCGCCTTGGTACAGCACGGGATGTCTTGAAAGTCAGCCGGCGTGATTTGGCAGTTGCATTAGCAACAGGTCAATTAGGCGCTACAACGGTCGCTGGAACGATGTTCTGCGCCAGCATGGCTGGAATTCGCTTCTTTGCCACTGGTGGCATCGGTGGAGTCCACCGTGGCGCGGAGACTAGTATGGACATTTCCGCTGACCTGACTGAACTGAGTCGCACACCAGTACTCGTTGTCTGTGCCGGAGCAAAGTCAATCCTGAACCTCGACCTCACACTGGAATACCTGGAGACCCAGGGCGTACCCGTCATTGGCTGGCAGACAGACGAGTTCCCCGCTTTCTATGTGCGTTCCAGTGGACAGCGTTTGGCCCATCGAGCCGATGACGTCTCTACTCTCGCGGCTATCGCACGCACGCAATGGGAATGTAACCTTCATGGTATCGTCGTTGGTTGTCCCATTCCAGAAGAGTATGCAATGGAACCAGGTCCACTCGAAGCAGCTACTGAGGAAGCGCTCAACCTGGCAAAGGCGGAAGGCATTCGTGGATCAGCTACCACACCATTTCTGCTGGCACATGTCGCAAAGGTGACCGTAGGTGAAAGCGTCGAGGCAAATAAAGCGCTGCTCGTCAACAATGCCCGCTGGGCTGCACGCTTTGCGCATGCATATTACAAAAATTAGAGAATTTCGAACGTCGAGTAAAGCGGGGATCAAAGGCGCAGCCAGCCCCTTTGCGGGGTGTGGGGCCGCGCATCTGGGGGATGCAACAGCGGGTCCCCACTATGCTCCTAATTTTCTGGGGGAGGTAGGGAAGGGAAGAACTTACGAGAGGTTCTGTTACATCGATAAAAAAGGTTGATTTCCTGGCGCAATACGACTACAATACAAACAAATACAAACCACTCCAGGGCGAGAACCAACCTGACTTATTTATTTTTCGTATGGGGCAACCGTATGCTGCAAATATAGCCCCGGCAAAGGAGCATTGTATCGTGACTGCAAGATACAGTAAAGTAATTGGAGATATCATCCTCACGGTGCTGTGGATCTGCGTTTTCCTATTTATCAAACCCACGCTTGTTATCGATTTCGGTGCTGGCATTATTATGAGCTTCAAGCTCTTCCTGATCATAATTGGACTCCTGATTTTAGTTTTCTATAATATCTTGTACCCTGCAACCACAGAAGTAACCAAGCTAAGCATGACCTGCGCGGTCACTATCATGTGGTTATCTGTGCTCCTCTTCTACCACTTTCAACCTCTCCAGGGTACAGAAGCTCAATACGCAGCAGGAAAGCTCTATGATGGTGCTGTTGGCTTTTTCGCTCTCACAGGAGGGTTAGCTATCTGCGTGTTGTGGGTGCGTTTCTTCTCCGACGAAATCTCTTTGGACGAATGACACATCTGCTTATGCGATCACGACAACACGAATGAAATCGGCCCCAAATTGGGGCCGATTTCATTCGTGTTGCCTAATGCCGGAAATGCCGCTGTCCAGTAAAAATCATCGCAACAGCATGATGGTTGGCCATCCGAATTGATTCGTCATCGCGAATCGAACCGCCCGGTTGAATGATCGCAGTAATACCAGCCTTGACAGCGGCCTCCACGCCATCTGAGAAAGGAAAGAAAGCATCAGAAGCCAGCACTGATCCTCGTGCCCGGTTCTCTGCTTTCTCTAAGGCAAGTTGAACACTGGCCACGCGGTTCATCTGTCCTGCTCCAACACCTACGATAGCCAGCTTGTGCGCCAGCACAATCGCATTAGATTTCACGTGACGCACAACCTTCCAGGCAAACATCAGGTCAGTCACCTCTCCTAATGTTGGCTCGCGCTCAGTCACAACACGATACGAAACCTCTTGCTCATCCATCGCATCGGGAGTCTGTAACAATAGGCCACCACTAATACTGCGTATATCGAACTGGCTGCTGAGCGTTGATTGCTTCTTTGTGCCATTCAAACCATTTTTATCAAGCGCACAATGTGTAGCGAGCAGGCGCAGGTTCTTTTTCATGCGCAGGACGTCAAGAGCTTCGGGTGTAAATTCTGGTGCAATGATCGCCTCGTAGAACAACTGACTAATCTCTCGAGCAGTTGCTGCGTCAAGTGGACGGTTGCTGCCAATGATTCCACCATATGCTGAAATAGGATCGCCAGCATGAGCCTTCTTGTACGCCTCAAGGAGCGTGTCATCACAGGCCAGGCCACATGGATTGGTATGCTTGATAATAACCACTGCTGGAGCAGTGAAACTGCTCACCGCTGCCAGCGCAGCATTGAGATCCAGCAGGTTGTTAAACGAGAGTTCCTTACCATGTAGCACTTCCGCGTCGGCCACTGTTGACTGCGTAGCAGTAGCAGGGACTCCACCCCAACGATAAAATGCCGCCTGTTGATGCGGATTCTCTCCATATCTTAAGGGCTGGATACGCTCTAGAGCAAGCGTCAGGTTCTCAGGAAAATATTCTGGCTCAGCCGTCTGCAGGCGTAGATATTCAGCAATGGCACTGTCATAGCTAGCAGTATGCTGAAATGCAATCGCAGCAAGTCGGCGACGAGTATTGAAACTGACCTCACCCTGCTCTCTCCACTCTTGCATTACAGGTGCATAATCTTGCGGGCGAACCAGTACGATTACATCTTGAAAATTCTTGGCGGCGGCACGAATTAAAGCAACTCCACCGATGTCGATCTGTTCCAGAGCTTCGCTCAACGTTGTATTGGAGCGAGCGATTGTATCGATAAAGGGATAGAGATTCACGACCACGATATCTATGGGGACAATACCATGATCCTGTAAATCTTGTGTATGGGCGGTACTATCACGACGAGCAAGGATGCCTGCAAAAATAGTGGGATGTAGAGTCTTCACTCTCCCATCGAGTATCTCTGGAAATTCGGTGAGCGTGCTGACAGGCTCTGCTTCAATACCCTCGGCTTTCAGTGCGCTGGCTGTACCGCTCGTAGAGAAAATCGTGACATTACGAACCTGTAATTCACGCGCCAATTCTGTAAGGCCGTCACGCTTCGCAGTACTGATGATTGCTCGCATGCAATTATCCTTTCAGTTCGGTTCTTATGCAATTGTTTCTAATTTATGGTGATTTGTGTCGAGTCCAGCTCGAGTTACAACTTTCCTGCTCAACACTGTGGACAGCACAATTGAAGTAGTTAGTTGCCCATGCTCAGATAACCTGTCGATAAGTGATTCCAGATGCTCAACAGAAGAAGCCATGACCTTCATGACTAAAGAGTCACTACCTGTTACACGAAAACATTCGAGCACCTCAGGAATTGATTGAGTCGAAGCGGTCAAACGCGTGCATCTCTCTCCAGGAGAATTACTGATACGAATAATAGCAGTGATGGGATACCCAATCTTAGCCGTATTCACCTCCGCTCGATACCCAGTAATAATACCTGCATCCTCCATCCTTCGTACGCGCTCCGCGACAGCGGGTGAAGACAGTCCAACGCGCTGCCCAAGCTCGCTAAAAGAGAGCCTGGCATTCTCTTGTAAAGCCTCTAGGATGTGCCATCCCGTCTCATCAAGTAGTCTTTCGTTATCTAAAGCCATTTGTGATTTTACCTTTGCATTTTAACCTGTATCGCCATTATCCCTTAACTTTCTCATTCATTATAACACAAAATACTTGTATAATTACAACATGAAGGGTGATAGTCAATCGTTTAGTAAAACAAATCAAAAAAGCCAATAAAAAATAGGAGGCTTATCGTGGAAATAGTACTCGTTATATTACTCGCGCTCGTCGTACTTGATTTAGCGGCCAGGCATTGGGGTGTCAATAGCACCGAAGATTTTAACAGCCCCGAATGGAATAGACGTAAAAATTGGGGAGCGATCTAAACTATTGTTCCGGACAGCCGTAGGGGCCGATGTATCGCGCCCATCGCCGATTCATCGGCCCCAGTGGTTTTCTACTATCCAGTTGAAAAAATTTAAAAGTATATTGTGTTCATCTCTTCAGATACGAACAACATTCTACAGGCATTAACGCCCGCCGCGGCCCTGCCCGTAGCGACGCGCAACCTCATCCCAGTTGACCACATTCCACCAGGCGTTCAGATACTCGGGGCGGCGATTCTGGTACTTAAGGTAGTACGCATGCTCCCAGACATCGTTACCCATCACCGGATACAAACCATCCATAAGCGGGCTGTCCTGATTAGCGGTAGAGATAACCTGCAGTTTTCCACTTGAGTCAAGCACAAGCCATGCCCAACCTGAGCCGAAACGTTTGGTGCCAGCATCATTAAAAGCCGTTTTGAAAGCATCGAAAGAACCAAATGCCTGTTGGATAGCACTGGCCAGGTCGCCAGTAGGCTCACCACCACCATTTGGCTTCATAATATTCCAGAACATGCTATGGTTAGAGTGACCACCAGCGTTATTGCGCACAGCCGTGCGAATACTCTCCGGTACCTGGTTGATGTTGCGCAGTAGATCATCAACAGACATAGAGGCAAGCTGATCTTGACCTTGCAGCGCGTTATTCACATTAGTAACGTAGGTTTGATGGTGCTTGTCATGATGGATCTGCATTGTCTGTGTGTCGATGTACGGCTCTAGCGCACTGTAGTCATACGGAAGTGGTGGAAGTTCGAATGCCATGTTTTACATTCTCCTTATTTGGATATAGTATTGAGTTATCACAAGTATCATCTCAAACCATTGCTTATCCCTTCATTTACTCGCAGCATTCGAGTCAGACAGGATAAGAAGAGACGACACGTAAACGTTCTCCGCTACTAGTTGTATTAGATAGGCAAACAAATGTCAAGCTCAAGAGGACTGTCAGCCACAACAGAATCGAGTTGTTATGGAGGAATATTTCATGGTACATTACATAGGATGAACGAGATACACAAGAATGAGGTGATGCATGGCTCAACTTGAAACCCTTATACTGGCTAATGGATGTTTCTGGTGTACAGAAGCAGTCTTCAACAGACTTAAAGGTGTAACTTCAGTTATCCCAGGATACGCGGCATCCCAGGTAGCAAACCCCTCGTACAAGGAGGTATGCACAGGCCGAACTGGTGCAGCGGAAGCAACTCAAATAACGTATGACCCATCTATTATTTCCTATGACACATTGCTCGAGATATTCTGGCATACACATGATCCTACAACACTCAATCGTCAGGGAAATGACATCGGCACACAATACCGATCAGCAATTTTCTATCAAAACGATGCGCAAAAGCAGGGCGCCCTGGCTTCAAAAGAAGCGTTAGAAAAATCTGGCGCCTATAAGAAGCCTATCGTTACTGAAATTACCCCCTTCACTAACTTTTATCCAGCAGAGAACTATCACAAAGATTATTATGAGAACAACCGCTCTCAGGGATATTGTATGTTTGTGATAGACCCCAAGGTAAAGAAGTTGCTGAAAGAATATAGCAATGTCGTAAAAGACGAATACGTCAGATAATTCCAACTATGAAACTTCAAGAGCCACGGCCCGGTAAATGGCAACTTTTTCGTATCTGGGCAAGTATCGGGCTACAATCCTTTGGTGGTGGAGCATCGACGACATTCTTGATTCAGCGCGCGTTTATCGAGAAGCATAAGTGGCTCTCAATGGAAGAATTTATTTACTTGTGGAATTTATGCATTCTCACGCCCGGCATCAATCTCGTCGCACTAACTGTCCTGATTGGAAAGAAACTGGGCGGAACATGGGGCATCGCTATCTCGCTTGCCGGGATGCTCCTGCCGAGCGCAGCAATTACCTGTCTATTAGCAGCTATCTTTATTCAAGTAGAGAATGTAGCCGCAGTCCAGGCAGCTTTTCGTGGAGTGATACCCGCTACAGGTGGCATCCTTTTAGTTGTCGGACTGAATTTTGCGCTGCCCCTGATTCGAAAAGGGTATAAAGAAGGTATTTTCTTTCTGCTTTTGAGTGGTATTCTTACTATAGCCTGTGCGTTTGCTGTTATATTCTTGAAGCTCTCGGTAATCATTGTAATTCTCGGAGCGGCTAGCCTCGGCACGCTCTTCTTTTCATCAAAATCAACCCCTCCTCTTTATGAAGAAGAGCAAGGGGAGCCGCAATGATAAATCCATTTATCTACTTTCTCTTGTTCCTGAAAGCCTCACTCTTCTCAACCGGAGGATTTAGTAATTTGCCCAGCCTACATCAGGATTTGATAGCCAACGGCTGGGCCAAAGAAGTAGATTTCGGCCAATCTATCGCGATTGGGCAAATAAGTCCAGGCCCAAATGGTTTATGGGTAATCAGTCTGGGCTATCTTACCTATGGTTTAAGCGGCGCACTTTTAGCATTGATCGCTATCACAATCCCTGCACTGCTCGTACTGCTTGTCTCAGCGGGATTTTCACGTATCGAGCATCAAACCTGGGTGCAAGGCGCTATGCGGGGTGTCTCACTCGCTGTTGTCGGCCTCCTTCTCTCGGTCGTCTGGACGATCCTGCACCAACCTGGAGTAGATTGGAAAGGAACGCTCATAGCCGCAGGCGCCTTCGGATTAGGATTGAGCCGCAAAGTAAACATCCTGATTATCTTAGGTCTGGCAGGACTGGCAGGATATTTTTTGTACCGCTAACCCATCTACACGAGTTGAATAGCTACTGCCGTTCATCTAGCGGCACAAATTGCTGCTCGGTTGGACCAGTATATTCAGATTCAGGGCGAATCAAGCGATTGTTGGCTACTTGCTCCAAGATATGCGCAGTCCAACCGGCTACACGACTCGCTGCAAAAGTCGGTGTAAACAAATCTCCTGGGAGGCCAACTGATGACAGTACCACTGCTGAATAGAACTCTACATTGGTATAGAGCCGACGGCCAGGTTTCTGTTCCTCCAGCAATGCCAGCGCCAGCTCTTCAACTTTATGAGCAAGAGCAAATTCTTGTGGATCGGCAATTCGGGCCATTTCACGCAGTTCTTCAGCTCGCGGATCCTCTGCCTTGTACACTCGATGACCAAAACCCATCAAACGATCACCACGCACAAGAGCATCTCGTAGCCAAATCTCAGCTCGATCTTCAGTACCAATTGCGTCGAGCATATCCTTTACTTTTGAGGGTGCCCCGCCATGCAAAGGCCCCTTAAGTGCTCCAATAGCGCCAACCACCGCTGATGCAATATCCGATTCAGTGCTCGCGATAACTCGTGCAGTGAACGTCGAAGCATTCATCCCATGATCTGCCAATAGAACAAGGTAAGCGTCCAATGCTCGAACATGTTCTTCCTTAGGCATCTGGCCCGTGAGCAAGTAAAGGTAATTGGCAGCATATCCTATCTCGGGATGCGCCTCTAATGGCTCCAGCCCATTGCGTATCCTTTGGAAAGCTGCCAGGATTAGCGGAATGCGTTCGGTCAGGGCAATGGCCTGGTCGAGGGTAGGTTTGCCATGAATTGTTGTTGCACCAAATGCCGAAACTGCTGTACGTAAGACATCCATAGGCGCTGCCGTTGGAGGTAAGTAGTTCAGAACTTGCAAAACCGCCGTTGGTAACGTACGCTCTTCCAGCATCTGCACTTTCAGATCTACCAGTTCCATTTTAGTCGGCAGCTTACCGTACCAGAGTAGATAAGCAATTTCCTCGAATGAGGTTCTTCCAGCAAGGTCATGAATGTTATAGCCACGATATATGAGCCTTCCGGCTGTGCCCTCTACTTTACTAAGGGCGGTTGTTGCTGCTACTACACCCTCCAAACCACCACGATTCTGTTTGGTCGTTGAAGTTGTTTCTGATGTCTCCGTTGTCATTTCTTTTGCTCCTTTGCATCTAAGGATATCCAATCCCTATAAGCACATGAATGATCCTCCTCTTATGTATTACCATGGATTTTTACGAAAGTCAATGTTAGTTGATTAAGCTCGATATTACTTGATTTATATCGATTTTATTATTATATTGTCGTATACCTGTTGACAAAGTGACGCGAACTTTCTATCATTGGGTATATGAATATAATCCGTATCCAAGATGGAGATAGAAGAAGATAATGCGTGTATGAT
>DATMNR010000370.1:0-6349 GCA_035568795.1 Ktedonobacteraceae bacterium | reverse complement strand
CTCGGTCATCAACTCACGCTGCCTGCTCAGGAATGCTTCACTTTGCACCTGCGCATAGCCACCTTCACCCTCCTGAGTTACGAGGTTTAGCTCCAGGAACCTGGCTCCCAGGCTCTTCACTTCATCCTTGACGGCTGGCCGCACGTCGTATGCCTCAACAACGGCGCCTAGACGGCGAGCGGTAGCGATGGCCTGTAAGCCTGCCACACCAGCGCCGAGCACCAGCACCCGAGCAGGTGGAATTGTACCTGCCGCTGTAATCAACATGGGGAAAAACTTGTCCAATCGGTTCGCGGCCATCAACACCGCTTTGTAGCCAGCAAGCGACGACTGTGAGGACAGCGCATCCATGCTTTGTGCCCGGCTAGTGCGGGGCAGCAGCACCAATGAGAACGCGGTGACGCCATGCTCGGCAAGGGCCTCCACGATGCTAATCTGACTGGCTGGCGAGAGCATACTGATGGAGACCGATCCAGCTCTCATCATTGCCACATCTTCAACGCGTGGCGGCTGGACAGATAACACCACGTCGGCTATACTCAGCAGCTTCCTTCTATCAGCCTCGACAACCATTCCTGCTTCGCGATACGCGTCATCGACAAATCCAGCTTGTTCACCCGCGTCAGCCTCGACAAAAACTTCAAAACCAGATGCGACCAGTTTGGCCGCTATATCAGGCACGAGGGCAACGCGATGCTCACCCACATGTGTCTCAGCAATCACCACTATCTTCACAGTACTACTGCTCCTTTCTTTCACGGATCGGTGTGGACAGCGCAAGCGCACATACCTTTTACAAGAGGAACCAGGACAACGCAAACGCACATGCCTCCCACAATACGACCCTGGACAGCACAGGCACACACATTCCACAATTCGACTCTGGACAGCGCAAGCGCCCCCACCCAGCATCCACACAACCCCTGTCCCTACACGGGGCGATATGCTTCGCTGCGCTTAGCATCTCCAACGCGATTCATCTCTGTTGCAGACCTTCCCCTATAAGAACTGTAATCCAGTAACTTCACAAAGAGGTCACATTCGGAGCTTTCAATGACACGAAACCGTCACATACGTTCTTGCAGCGAATAGATAGGCCGTTAGATGTTTTGATTACACATATTGCTTCACTAGGTCATCTGTTTATCAGGCAAGAAGAAATGAATCGGCTTCCCGCGTCATCCTCCTCACCTATGTCATCCTTCGCTGGCGCTCAGGATGACATAGGTGAGCATTCTTGGGCGGCCAATACATCTCACGTAGGGCACCAGGACAGCGCAAGGGCCAATACATCTCACTTAAGGCAAAAAGGAGGAAGGTGAAGACAAGAAAGCTCCCATCTGGCATACTACCAGAAAAGAAAACACCAAGGAGCTTTCGATGTACAGATTACGGGAAATGACGGTGGATGACAAGGTGTGTGAGCAGGTGAGCATGACCATGCTCAATGAAGTGTATCCCCGCGAGGTGAGTGAGCGGTGCGTGCAGCAGAGTGAGCCGTGGAACACCAAAGTGCGGCGCGTGCGGCTGAGTACGGCCTTGAGCCTGGTGCTGTTTGTGATCGCGATGGCGCTGTGGAGCCGCCGCAACCAGTGCCAGGTCTGGGAGAGCCTGGTGGGCAAACTCAGCGATCTGCACCCGGCGCAGCCCGACAGCAGCATCAGCGATTCAGGGCTGAGCGGACGGCGCACGGTGCTGGGCAGCCAGGGTCTGCAGGCGCTGATGCAGGAGCGCTGTCAGCTGCTGGCGACGCCATCGAGCATGCCCAGCGCGTTCTTTGGCCGCTATCGGCTCATGGCCATTGATGGCACGCTGTTGCACACTCCTGATACGAAAGCCAACGCGGCTGCCGGATGCCGCGCAGCCGCAACCAATATGGGCCTGGCGCCTATCCACAGGTGACATGTGTGCTGTTGGCCGAGTGTGGCAGTCATGCGGTGGTGGGACTGGAGATGGACCGCTATGACGTCTCTGAAGTGCATGGGGCGTACCGCTTGCTCTCACAGATCGGTCCCGACATGGTGCTGTTGGTGGACGCAGGGCTGATCTCGGGCTCGTTCATCGAGCAGGTGCGAGCGCGCAGAGCACATGTGCTGGGGGCCTTAGAAGCAGGCGCATGGGAACAGCCGAACACGGCGCGTCGCCTGGCCGATGGCTCGGTGTTGGCATGGGTGACTCCGTCGCATACCAGCCGGTATCGCCAACACCGTGGCATGTGGGTGCGCATCATCTCCTACCGGGTGACCGATGCACGATTGGGAGAGCCAGGCAAGGTCTATCGCCTGGTGACCACGCTGCTCAATCCGCGTGTGGCCCCAGCGAGCACGCTCATCAACCTGTATCATGAGCGCTGGGAAATTGAACTGGTCATCGATGAGATCAAAACGCATGAGCGTGCGCAACGCAAGGTGGTACGCTCCAAGACGCCGGAGGGAGTACGAAAGGCGCCTCTACGGCATCTACCTGGCGCATTATGCCGTGCGGTTGCTGCTGGCTGAAGCGGCGGTAGAGGCAGAACTGGACCCTGATCGGCTCAGCTTTAGCGAAGGACTCTTTGAACTGACCGAGATGCTCTCGCTGGCGCTCACCCTGGAGTCAGAGCAGGCAGCAGTGCAGCTGCTTCCGCGCTTACCGAACAAGCTGGCACGCCATGTCTTGTCACCGCGTCGGCTGCGCATCAATCGCCGGGAGATCAAGCAGATCTATCACAAGTACAAACCGAAGAAGCGTGGCGTGCCTCCACCTGAGCCCTTCGAGCCAGAAGAGCAGTTCCTCGATTTTGTCGAGCTGCTTGATCCCCTTGCGCCTGCACTTCCGTTGGAAGGACCTTAAGTGAGATGTATTGGCCCTTGCGCCGTCCTGGCCTCTTTCCCCATTCCGCACACGATAGTATAACGCGAGATGCAGACTGATCAGTCTGCATCTCGCGTTATACTGTCGTGTGTGCTTAAATCCGAAAATACACTGAGTTTAGTGCTGACAAGTGTGGACTAATGGTATTACAATATAGCTGGTATCTGTACTTTGCAATATCCATGGGAGAAAACGAACATGCCAACAACTCTCGCCACAGAAAAACTGGCAAAAGATAAACTCGAAGCATTTGAACGAATTCAATCTGAATTTGAAGCAAGTTTTCATTTTGTCCAGGAAGTGCATGGGCAACGACGCTTCTCAACTTTTCCAGTTATGGAGTCAGTCTACTACCTTCATGCGCTCTGGATCTGTGAATGCAAGGATCGTTTACTGAGTATTTATAAGAATATTGAACGCTTTGAGGGTAGCTATTGTCTGGATCTCTTACGGCGTTGGCAAGTGGGAGATACCGCTGATGTCATTGCCTTCCTATATGCAAAATTGGACGGGTTCCCGTTCATTGAACTTACTCATCAGATCATGGATGCCAAAACAACACACTCTGCAGATGATGGTCTCGTAAGACGTCTCATACATGGTCGTCAGACCTTGCTCAATCGAAGTATGAATTTGATGCAGGCGTTAGATGCCATTTTTACTTTATCCGAAGAAGACTTGAGGTTTGAGGTGCGCGACGCGTGTGCAATTTATGGACATTCTCTTAGTCAAATTGAGCTACAACTTGCCGAAATGTTAAATCCTCTCTTCTCTTACGTCCCCAGTAGATTACTGGCACAACGCAATATGCTTGTCATGAATAAGTTGGGTGTGCATGTTATGACGCTTCCTACAGATCGCCCGGGAGAGCGCACTTGGAAAGTTGAGGTTCCGACAGAACCAATGCCCCCTTATGCTACGCATACAATTGAGGGATATTTAGAACTGGTATCTCCATCTCACAATAATATCAACAGGGAGCGCTTTGTTGATCGCCCTGAAGTAGATCAGGACGGTTTTAGAGTCTAGTACTCTTCAACTTTACAACTGAATGACATTCCGAATGCGACCACAAAGCTACGACCCCACTAAACATAGAGAGAACGCTTGCCAACCTCGTGTATAGTAGGGACTGGGCTTGCCCCTGTCCTTGCAGTTGTATAGAATGTAAGTGCCAAAGATAGGGAATCATACTCAAGAATGAGGGAAAAGTAATGCAGGTACTAAACAGCATTGGTCAAGCATTATTCATGTCTTTTAGTATGTTTTGGGTAATCCTCTGGCCATTAATTCTGGGTTTTACTCTCTCAGCTATTGTCCAATCCGTCGTATCTCATAATGCGATGGCAAAAACCCTTGGTTGCGAAGGTCCAAAGTGCCTGACTTTTGCCACGCTCTATGGTATTGCTTCTAGTTCTTGTTCTTATGCAGCCGTCGCTCTTGCTCGTTCGATCTTTCAAAAGGGTGCCAGTTTTGTCTCTGCTATGGCCTTTGAACTCGCCTCCACGAATCTTGTGATAGAGCTTGGCATCATCCTTTTTGTGATCCTGGGTTGGCAATTCACAATAGCAGAGTATTTTGGCGGCATCGTAATGGTCATTTTGATCGGAGTGATTTTCCGTTTGACCCTGACTCCAAAACTTGTTCAAATGGCAAGAGAGAATGCGGATAAAGGATTGTTGGGCAGAATGGAAGGCCGTGCCGCTATGGATATGAGCCTTTCAGAAGGTTCCTTTTTCTCGAAGTTATTCAGCGGAAGGGGATTCACGGCTGTCAGCAATGTGTTCGTGATGGATTGGGCTTCGGTCTGGGTTGATATTGCGCTTGGACTGCTTATTGCTGGAGCATTAGCCGCCTGGGTTCCAGACTCGTTCTGGAATGCGTTTTTCTTCTCTAACAATCCAACCGTCTCAAAAATTATAGGGCCTCTCGTTGGTCCGCTCGTCGCGATAGTGAGCTTTGTCTGTTCCGTGGGCAATGTTCCATTGGCTGCTGTACTTTGGAAAGGTGGAATTAGTTTTGGCGGAGTTGTCAGTTTTATCTTTGCAGACCTCATCATCTTACCCATTCTCGATATCTACCGCAAATATTACGGTTGGAAGGTTATGGGCTATATCCTGCTCACATTCTACGTGACGATGGCCGCTGCTGGCTATGTTGTCGAGTTTGTTTTTGGTGCGCTTGGCATCATCCCCACCAATCGTAATGTGACAACAATCACTGAGGGTATCTCCTGGAACTACACTACCATCCTCAACATTATCTTCCTCATTCTAGCCGCAATTCTTGTCATCCGCTTTATTCGCACTGGCGGTATACCCATGTTGCGGATGATGAATAAACCAGCACACGAAATGGCTCATCATGAGATGGGTTAATGCTAACACTTACATCAGAGACATCCCGAATATTCGGGATGCCCTTTGGTAAAAATGCTGGCGTGCGTCGCCCAATAGCTGGCTGAGCTTAATTTGGGGACCCAATACACATCAAAGATTCGTTATGATACACTTGGTTAAATTGTTTTGCGCATATTCTAGAGGATCGTATCGTGCCCAATAAACACAGCAATAAGAATAACATACTTTGCCTGACACTCCCCATCCCTCCTGGTATCAACGAACAGTATGCGACAGTCAATAGACATCGTGTGAGTACAGCTGTAGCCAGGCGTTTCAAGCAAGAAGTCAAACAAAAGCTTGCTACATTGGAGCGTGAGGGGACACTGCATGAAGAATTGCGTCATCGTTTGCAGCAGGGCTACCTTTCACTATTGCTGGCATTCTACTTCGAAACGCCCCTAAAACGCGATCTTGATGGTGGTTTGAAAATTTCGCAAGATGCGCTCTGCGAAGGCCTGGGGTTAAACGATAATAGGGTGGTAAGTATTCACTTGCTCAAATATATTGATCCCTTACACCCTCACCTGGATGTGGAGATTGAGGCACTCGATGAATGGCGCTTTGATGAGGAGTACAAGCTTCTCTAGCTTCAAATCCAATTCTCAGATTGAACAATTGTTTTGCTAAAAAATGCCGCTCATTTTGAGCGGTATGTGAGCGTATTTTCGATAATGAAGTGAAATTGAGAAAATAGTAAAAGAATCACCCTAGTTATAAAGGAAAATCTGATGAACACACTAATTGCCAGGGCTCTTCCAGCAGGAGGGACAATTGGCATTGTAAGTTCTGCCAGTCCTTATAACACATATTCTGACGTATTACGAGGTATCGCATGGTGGGAAGCCAGAGGATATCACATCAAGTTAGCAGAAGGTGCGCTAGAACGTACTGACTGGATTGCGGGTAGTCCAGAGCTTCGTGCGCAGGATTTGATGGCAATGTTTCTGGATCAAGGCGTCGATGCAATTCAGTGCTTACGTGGAGGCTATGGCTCAGCTCAGATCATTCCTTATCTGGATTTCCAGCCTATTGCTGCTCATCCAAAACCATTCATTGGATTCTCTGACATCACAGCTCTTCATACAGCACTTCTG
>DATMNR010000369.1:0-5782 GCA_035568795.1 Ktedonobacteraceae bacterium | reverse complement strand
TGAAAGGAATACATCATCTTAAGTTTGCCGTATCCGATCTGAGCCGGAGTCTCCAGTTCTACGAAAATGTGTTCCACGCCAGGCGTATTGTGGAGTGGGATCACAAACACCCAGACGGATCGATCTACGCCTATATTCTTGATATTCCGGGCCTTGGAACTTACCTTGAGCTCCGCCTTAATGCGCAACAGGCAGAGAAGCATAGATTCTTCAATGTGCTAACAATTGCAGTCGATGATCGCGCTGCACTTGAACAATGGGTGAACATTCTTGATGCCCTGAATGTGCCGCACTCTCCCATCCTCGTCGCGATCCAGGCCTGGCTTCTCGTTCTTGAGGACCCCGATCAGAATCGGCTGCGTCTCTACACACTTGAGATGCATGGACCGGAGATTGAACCGGACGGAAGTTCGGCCTGGTTGCAGGACTGAAGGCTTTACTTGTCAGCTTTCGGTTGAACAAAGATCAGCATCCTAGCAGAACTCCTTGCTAGACAGGAGGGTATTTTCTGCGCCCGCGGGCGCAGAAAATACCCTCCTGTCTGTCATAAGACGTTTATGGTGTGAGCCGCGTAAGATCACGTGGGAACATTGTGGTCAATCTGACATTTGGGGCACCCGTAAGTTGCATAAGCAGGCGTTCAAGGCCAATGGCAAATCCACCGTGTGGGGGCATGCCGTAACGGAATGCCTCCAGATAGGTTTCGAATGGCTCAATTGGTAAGTGAGCAGTCTCCAATGCAGCCAGGTATTCCTGGTAGAGGTGGAGGCGCTGTCCGCCGGTGACCAATTCTGTTCCACGGAAGAGCAGGTCGAAAGAGTTTGAAAACTCTGGTCTCCCAGGTTCCGGGTGAGTATAGAACGGACGCTTGCGCATCGGATAGCCTGTGACAAAGAGGAAGTCACTGCCAAACTTTTGCTGTGCCCATTCACCGAGCCAACGCTCGTCTTGTGGTGAAAGGTCAGGTTCGCCACGCACATCTGTAGCATAGCGATTAAAAATGAGTTCCTGCGCTTCGGAGAAATGGATTTGTGGAATCGTCGCTGGAACATCCGGCACCTGTAGATGCAACGTCTTCAACTCACTTGCATACAGTTCGTTGAGTGTTTCAAGGATATGAGCAATTACATCACGCAGGAGCGCCATGACTGTAAAGTGGTTCTCAATAAATCCAAACTCGACATCGAGGCTGACGTACTCGTTAATGTGCCGTGTTGTGTCGTGTGGCTCCGCACGGAAAACGGGACCCACCTCGAAGACACGCTCAAAGACTCCCACCATGATCTGCTTATAAAACTGGGGACTTTGCGCCAGGTATGCATCTCGACCGAAGTAGTCAAGTTTGAAGACATTGGCACCACTTTCTGTGGCGGATGCGACGATCTTTGGCGTTTGTATTTCAGTAAAATCTCGTGCATTCAAGATCGAGCGAAAAGCTGACATTACTCCTGCGGAGAGCCGCAAGATAGCGTGCCTTTCCAAATGCCGGTTTGTGACAACAGCATGGTCAAGCAGCGTGCTGATATTTGCTGTAATCTTACGCTTGTTCAATGAAACAGGCGGTATATCTGTAACAGGTGTGATTACTTCGATTTGTAGATCATGCAACTCGACGCCGCCAGGCGCCTGGGGCATAGCGACCACCAATCCCTCAACTGACAACACACTTTCCAGGCCGCATTCTTGCTCGAGCAGTGAAGTCAGTTCGGCCTCATTCTCAGCTACCGCCTGTACGGTTCCCCAACCGTCACGTATAACAAGGAAGTTAATGCCACCCATCCGGCGAAGTGAATGTAGCCAACCAGCTATACGAACGCGCTCACCTGGATGTGAGGCGACCTCAATTGTACGTATCCGTTTCAATGTAATGCTCCTTTCTGAGCAAACAAAAAGCCCTCGTCCAGTTTGGAGGACGAGGGCCTAAACATGTGCCTTATCGTGGTACCACCACCATTTACCCCTGGCGGGGCCTTAGCGGGTTCGACTCGTTAGAGTAAACCTTCGCACTGTAACGGGTGCGTTCCGAAACCAGCTATTACAAAATGCTTCACCGGTTGGCTCAGGGGTGTCTTCGGGATGCCTGACGGCGGCGCTTCCAGCATATGTGCCGCTCTCTAATCGTTGATTGGATTCCCGCTTTGTCCCCGTCATGGCCGCTTTGATATATCTTGATTAGGACTATAGCATAGGAAAAGGTCGCAGTCAATCGTCTTACAACTTGACCAGTTGATAGCCGACATCTGGAACAGTTAGAATATAACGTGGGTGGCGAGGATCGGCCTCGATTTTGCGGCGCAGGCGGCTGATATAGACCCAGATAAAATCTACTTCACGATTGTATTCCGCACCCCACACACGCTCAAGTAACAATTCGTGTGTCAAAACCCTGCCTGCATTTTGTGCTAATGTGCAGAGTAGTTTGTATTCGGTACGGCTCAATTGTACCTGTTTTCCCTGGACATGCACCTGGTGCTGAGCGTAATCAATACTAAGCTCACCTGTCCTAAAAATTACATCAGAGGTATTTTGTTCTCTCTGTACAATCGAACGTCGTAGAAGCACACGAATACGCGCAAGTAACTCCTTGATGCTAAAAGGTTTTAGCATCAGGTCGTCGGCACCGAGATCTAAGAGACGCACATGTTCATCTTCATCAGCACTATCACAGAGCATCATGACAGGGATAGCTGAAAATTCGCGTAAACGTTGGAGCACTTCCGCGCCATTTATATCTGACAGGCGTGTTGCCAGCAATATGATATCTGGTTCTTCAAGATCAAGCTGTCGCAAGAGCTGGATACCATGACTCACAGTATATACCTGGTATTGCTGCTCTCCCAGGTGTGCGCGTAAATAACGAACAATACGAGCATCATTTTCGACAACAACTATCTTTGAACGCTGAGATTGTCTTAGAGGGCCTGTACTTGGCAATGTTAATGGGCCACTCGGTGAAGCAGTCGTAGCAGCTTCAAATGGTGTTGAGTGTAGTGGCTCAGTTTTTAACGGGGGAATAAATGGCAGGGTACAAAAAAACGTTGTCCCAAGGCCAATACCAGGAGAGTCCGCCCAGATTTTCCCGCCATGCGCTTCTATAGTTGCACGCACAATCGACAGTCCTAAACCACTTCCAGTTGCTCGTTCATCGCCACGAGATATACGATAGAAGCGATCAAATATACGGTCAAGATGCTCAAGGGCAATGCCTATTCCCTGATCAGAGATACTCAAACATAGCTCTTCTTCGTTCGCCTCCAGTTGGGTTTTGATAACGCTACCCATCGGGGAGCAAGCTACAGCATTATTAAGCAGGTGATTGAGGGTCTGCTCGATACGTAGCGCATCACATTGGACGATGATATCTTCACTTATAGCGCTAAGTGTAAATTGGTGACGTGGCGCATTTTTGCGCCACCGGTCTAACAATTGCTCGAGCAATTTCGAGATGTGCACTTCTGAGAGTCGCAAATTCTGCACACCTGCATCCATGCGCCAGACATCCAGGAGGGTGTTGAGAATATCGTGTAATCGATCGGTCTGGGTATCAATCATCTGTAACATTTCGCGCATCGATGCGGCATCCCAACGCATTGAGTTTCCCAGCAGGGTAGTTGCACAACCCTTGATGATAGCCAGCGGCGTTTTGAGTTCATGCGCTGCGAGCGCTAATGTTTCATGGCGCGTTTGGGCGGGGGTTCGTTCTAAAGTGATATCATCGAGCAATACCCCACGGCCTAACAGTTGATCAAGGTCATCTCGCACAGGGAAGCTTTGCACACGCAGCCAGCGTATCACAGCATCAGCCAATGCCAGGTCAGTAGTGCTTTCTTGCTCAGGATGAAGCCAGATGCGTTCAAGTTCTACTTGCGCAATCTCCGGGTTTGCAGCAAGTGAGATGAGCTGTTCCCGAACATCGAAGATTGGCTGATCGATGAGCTTGCCTTTACTAATTCCGATCAAACGTTCAGCGCTAGGGTTGAAGTATGCAACCTGCTCCGCCGGATTAAGTAAAATGAAGCCGCTGCGCATGTTCGTCGCGATCTCTGAGAGTATGAAATATTCTCGTGCTAAGCTCGACGACATAAAAATGGACTCCTCTATTGAGGTCGAAATAAATATTGTTGCGGGTACTGCGCTTGATTCGGCCCAGAACTCCTGGGTTTCGGTCGATCATCATGGCTTTTATCCGCTTAGTTACTGGCGGAGATTTCCATTAAAATAAAGTACCTTTTCTGGTTGTTCTTTTTGTTAGTGCTATTGTATATTCTAGCAAACAGGTCAAGGGTGAGGTAATAAGTCAGTGTCCTGCAACGGTAGCTAGCATGACGATTAAGAGGAGATGCAGGAGCATAGCAATGCCAAAGCCCCACGCCATGATGATAATCCATGAGCGGTCGGTAAGCGGTTTGCGCGTAGGGGCATACGCATAAGGCGATCTTTCAGAGGCAACGAGACCCATCGCTATACGAAGACGCAAAGGAGTACGAACAGGGGAAAGGCGCAATTGAACAAGCAATTCCTGATGACAGCGTTTGCACAATGTCCACTCTTGACGAGGCTCTGGAACATCTTCAGGTTCAATGAGAGGAATGAAATTATACCACATGCGGCGTTCACAAATTGAACAGCGGATAATGACATGTTTTCGTGATCGATAAGGCTTTTTTCTTTGGAGAGTCGCAGTGGGATCACCGTCTCGTATGATATCTCTCACCGCTCGTTATCCTTTCTGTACCCTAGCGCTGAACTCTTCACCCAAAGATCATAATCATACATCTTATACATATTACCATATTTTTGTGAGGAATCTGTGATATTTAAGAAGAAAAAGAACGCTCATGTACCATGTTTTTAAATCCAGTAGTACATGAGCGTTCTTTTGACTGTTTTATATGGATAACGAGGGGGCCGATAAATCGGCGGTGTGCACGATAAATCGGCACCTACAGGATATTCTGTCTTTCATCTAATGAGCGGCAAAAGATATACAACAGTAAGCACAAACACCCATACCCCATCAACGAAGTGCCAGTACATCTCTCCAGCCACGATTGCCCAATGGTGCTTAGGAGTGAAGTCGCCGCGCAGGGAACGTATCAACACGACAGACAAGAAAATGAGTCCTACGATAACGTGCGAAGCATGAAGCCCAGTCAGAGCAAAAAAACTTGAGCCCTGAAGCGAAGATGATGGAGTAAAGTTATGGTCAACAATAGCTCCATAATACTCAATTCCCAATCCTACAAGGAATGCTGCTCCCATGAGTATGGTGGCAGTGAGGCCAGTTTTCAGATTGCGTTGGTTGCCTTTCGTGATAGCATTACCGGCAAAACGTATAGGAATACTACTGCCAAGCAGCAAAACCGTACCGATTATGGGAATGATGTAATCAACAGGCGGTTTCCAGTTCCCATTACGTATTTCCAAGTACAGATAAGAAGCAATGAGATTAGCGAAAATCAAAGCTTCTGAGGCGATGAAAAAGGCCATGCCCCACCAGTTAATGCCACGTCCTGCTAATTCCTCATGCTCCCCATAAGTGCTAACTTCCCCAGTGTAAGCAATACTCATTGTGTCACTACTTCCTAATCACTAATGCACGTTAAACGGGGTCAGATTTATGCGCCATACACTTACTTAATGGCGTTCAATTCCCCAGCCAATAAATGAAACGATTACGAATGCTACTCCAACCCAAAAGATGATTGGATGAGACATCAAAATTACTCCAACAAGAGTGAGTGTGAGTGAGGCGGCCAGCACTATAGGCCAGTAACTCTGC
>DATMNR010000368.1:0-10980 GCA_035568795.1 Ktedonobacteraceae bacterium | reverse complement strand
GAAATAAGAGAGGAACTCCCATGTCTAGTGGTGGGAAATGGTTGAGAACCAGTTTTATCTGGCTCATATTGGCATTAGCACTCGTATTGATTATTATTGTGTTTTTTCGACCATCTTCAGATACAAATTCGGTCAATGTGTCGACCATCTTGAATGACATCAAGACAGATATGGCTAAAGGTCAGAAGGATACTCTGTCAGTCTCTGCCAATACTATTACGCTTACACGAGGCCAGAGCTCTACTAAAGATATAGCCAATATCAATGATACGTTTGATGTAACCCAGGTACTCAAAGATAACGGTATTGATTATACGAATAGTCAGTTGTTGGTACTTCAGTATGAACCTCCCAGTGCGTTGGGTTCGTGGTTGAATATTCTGGGAGGACTGATTCCCTTTATATTGATCGGTGGCCTACTTATATTTATGATGCGACAGGCTCAAGGCAGCAATAACCAGGCTTTGTCGTTTGGTAAGAGTCGGGCCCGTATGTTTATGGGTAATAAATCTACTGTGACTTTTGCAGATGTTGCAGGAGTAGAGGAAGCAAAACAGGAACTGCAAGAAATCGTGGAGTTTTTGAAGTTTCCCGATAAGTTTGTTGCTCTTGGAGCGCGTATCCCGAAGGGCTTGCTGCTCGTAGGTCCTCCTGGAACGGGGAAGACATTGATTTCACGCGCTGTGGCCGGGGAAGCTGGAGTACCGTTTTTCAGTATCAGCGGTTCCGAGTTTGTTGAGATGTTTGTCGGTGTTGGCGCGAGTCGAGTGCGTGATCTCTTCGACCAGGCTAAACGCAATAACCCTTGTATTGTCTTTGTTGATGAGATTGATGCGGTTGGTCGCCAACGCGGGGCAGGATTAGGCGGTTCACATGATGAACGCGAGCAAACGCTCAATCAGATTCTTGTGGAGATGGATGGCTTTGACACAAATACAAATGTAATCGTAATTGCTGCAACAAATCGCCCTGATGTACTCGATCCGGCTTTATTGCGTCCAGGTCGCTTCGATAGGCAGGTAGTGCTAGATCGACCTGATATTCGTGGGCGTAGTTCAATTCTACAGGTGCATGCGAAAGGGAAACCTCTCGAGACCAGTGTCACATTGGAAACTTTAGCGAAGCAAACACCTGGATTTTCTGGCGCTGACCTCGCAAATCTTTTAAACGAGGCGGCTATTCTGGCGGCAAGGCGTAACAAGCGCAAAATCGGTATGAGCGAACTTGAAGAGGCAATCGATCGTGTTGTAGCTGGCCCTGCACGCAAAAGTCGTATTATAAGCGAGCGCGAAAAGGCTATTACTGCGTATCACGAAGTAGGCCACGCTCTTGTAGCGCGCATGCTGCCCAATACTGATCCGGTTCACAAGGTTTCAATTGTAGCGCGAGGACAGGCGGGTGGTTTTACGATGTTATTGCCGACCGAGGACCGCTACTTATGGAGTAAGCCTCAATTTGAAGATATGCTGGCGTATGCCCTAGGTGGGCACGTCGCAGAGCTAATTATCTTCGGTGAAGTGACAACAGGGGCATCGAATGATATTGAGCGCGTCACGAAGATAGCACGCTCAATGGTAACGGAGTATGGAATGAGTGGCCGCATTGGTCCTATGGCTCTGGGACACAAGGAAGAACTGGTGTTTCTAGGTCGCGATTTTGGCGAACAGCGTAACTATAGTGAACAGACGGCGCGAGAAATAGATGAAGAAATTCACCGTATCATTCAAGAGGCCTTTGATAAGGCATACCACGTACTACAGCAGAACAAAACACGTCTGATTATGATTAGTGAACGGTTAATGCAAGAGGAGACGTTAGAAGGCCCAGTTTTTGAGTCGCTCTTTAATCAGCCTATTGATTATGGCCAGTATGAATCGCCTTCAATTCTTGCGGGTATGCCTCATCTAGATACTTCAGGAAATTCTGAGCAAGGTCTCTTGCCTGAGCCAGGAGTTTCATATCCGTTGCCTCCACAATTACAGCCCCCCTATAGTAATGGTGAATGAAAAGCAGGTAGCTTTTGCGCTCCAAATGAAAGAGCGCAAAAAGCTACGCTTCCAGAGCCGTTTTCAAACGCTGCAGCGCCGTCTCAATACGTTCCTCGGGAGCTGTTAGCGATATGCGAACGTAACCCTCTCCAGCATTACCAAAGTTAGTTCCGGGCGTAATAAAGACTCCCGTCTTGTCGAAGAGCCAGCTAGCGAAATCACGCGATGTAAAGCCTTTGGGAATTTCAGCCCAGACATAAAGCCCTGCTTTGGGACTAGGGGTACGCATGCCAATGGCATTGCAGCCATTGACTAACAAATTTCTGCGGCGACGATAAATCGCGTTTCGTTCTTGTAACCAGGATTCGGGTAATTGCATCGCTTCTATGGCCGCGTATTGGATAGGGCGGAACATGCCACTATCAATGTTGCTCTTTAAGCGTCCAACCGCGTTGACGATATCAGGATTTCCGACCAGCATACCCACACGGAAACCAGCCATATTGTACGTCTTGCTTAATGAGTGCAGTTCAACAGCGACTTCGCTCGCTCCGGGTACTTGCAAAATGCTAATGGGTCGATATTCGTCAAAGTAGACTTCGGCATATGCCATATCATGAATAATGGCAAGATTGTGCCTTCGAGCAAATTCCACTACATGCTCAAAAAAAGCAAGGTCAGCGCAAGCGGCTGTAGGATTATTGGGATAATTGAGCCAGAGCAAGCGAGATTTTGCCAGAACATTCGAGGGTATACGCTCCAGGTCTGGTAGGTAGTTGTTTTCTTTTATAAGTGGCAATTTGTATGCTTCTGCCCCAACGTTGGTGCTCGCTGTTGTATAGACTGGGTAGCATGGATCGGGGATTAGCGACACGTCCCCGGCATTGAGGATAGCAGTACCTACATAGGCAAGACCCTCTTTTGAACCGAGGAGTGGTAATGTATCGCGTTCAGGGGTGAGGCGAACGTCAAAGCGCTGTTTGAACCAGGTTGCGAATGCCAGGTGCAGAGCGCGCATGCCAAAATATTCTGGATAGCGGTGATTTTCGGAATCTTTTAAAGCAGTGGAAAGGCGATCAATAACTGACTGTGGTGCAGGTAAGTCAGGATCACCCATTGAGAGGTTGATTACATCTACACCTGCTGCTTTGCGGTCGGCTATTTTCTTTTTAGCGTCAGCGAAGTGATACGGTGGTAGGCTATTTATCAAGTTGGATAGTTGCATAAAATACTCCTTCAGATGATTGCACGTTAGTCCATCGTCTCTGCTTCGTACCAGTTCTTGCCGACCTTCATTTCAACCTTAATGGGTACATCAAGTTTAGCTACACCTTCCATTAGACTTTTTACCAGGTTTTTAATGCGTTCGAGTTCTTCGACAGGGACTTCAAAGACGAGTTCATCGTGTACCTGGAGAATCATCCGCGTTTTCAGGTGCATTTCCTCGATGGCATGTTGAATGCGAATCATCGCAAGCTTAATCAGGTCTGCGTTACCCCCCTGGATAGGCATATTGATTGCTTCTCGTTCAAGTGCCTGCCTTTCATTGTGAGACAGACTATGCATATCTGGGAAAAAGCGTTTTCTTCCAAAGAGTGTGTTTACATATCCTTGTTTGCGTGCTTGATTGAGAGTTCTGTCAACATAATCTTTGATGTGTGGGAATGTTTCGTGATAGCGTTTAATGAAGTCTGATGCTTGCATATTAGTCATGCCCGTGATTTGTGCGAGTCCAAAGGCTGATTGTCCATAGAGTACAGCGTAGACCACTGTTTTAGCCAATCGACGTTGATCTTTTGTTACTTCGGATACTGGTACTTCGAAAAGAGAAGCCGCTGTAATTGTATGAATATCTTCATTCTGGCTAAATGCTTCTACTAAACGTGGTTCATGTGTGATATGCGCCAGGATGCGCAACTCGAACTGCGAATAGTCGGCAGTAAGTAGCAAATAGCTTGGGTCAGCGATGAACGCGCGCCTGATTTGCCGTCCTACCTCTGTGCGCACAGGAATATTCTGGAGATTGGGATTACTCGACGAGAGTCGACCACTTGACGCCGTTGTCTGACTAAATGAAGTGTGCACGCGTCCTGTAATCTGGTCCATTTGAGCAAGCAAACCGTCCACATAGGTAGATTTCAGCTTACTAAGTTGGCGGTATTCCAGTAAGTAATCGACTATGGGATGCTGACCCCTCAGGCTCTCGATCACATCAGCACTCACTGAAAAGCCTGTCTTCGTCTTCTTGCCGGAGGGAAGTTTTAATTCTCCAAAGAGTATTTCGCCCAATTGTTTTGTTGAATTGATATTAAAATGATGGCCAACAGAGTCATAAATCTCTTTTTCAAGAATACCAATCTGCTCGGAAAGTTGATCATTCAAATTACGCAAAAATTCGCCGTCTAACGCAACACCGTATATTTCCATCTGCATCAAAACCGGCAGGAGTGGCAACTCGATATTATTAAAAAGATCTAACAAACTATGGCGGCGCAGTTCTTCCATAATGGGCTCAACCAGGCGCAATGTCATATCGGCGTCTGCTCCAGCATAATCCGCAACCAGGCGTATGCCAACCTGGGCCATACTGATCGCCTTACTGCCTGTACCTATAAGTTGAGAGATAGGGGTCATCACGTGTCCAAGTCGTTGGAAAACCTGGTCTTTCAGACCGAGTCCACGTCTGCCGGGGTCCGTCAGGTAAGCACCTAGCATTGTATCAAATGCCAGGCCGCGAACCGTTATGCTGGGACTTGAAAGGAGCAAAAGCAACATGTCATACTTTGCGTTGTGCATGTATTTATGAATCGAAGCGTCCTCAAGCACGGGACGCAACTTATCTAACACAAAAGCAAACGGCAATTGTGTACCTGCTTCTTGACCATCAAGGGTCTGGATATGTCCAACAGGTATATAATAGGCCTCACCTGGTGCCATTGAGAGAGAAATACCTACCAGTTGCGCATGCCAGGGATTTTCAGAAGTGGACTCAGTATCAAGCGAGAAACTCCCTTTGTCACGCAGGCTTTTTACAAGTACCTGCAATGCCTCTTCGGTGTCGACGATAAAGGTATTGGTTTTGAAGACTTCCTTCTCATCGAGAAAAAGCGGTTCAGCTTGCGGTATCGTAGGCAAGCGTAATTTACGAACAACTTCTGGAGTAGGCTCTAAAGTACCGAAAAGACTGGGCTGCAAGAGTTCTTCTACAGCATCAGTTGAGCCCTGAGCGTCTCTATACTGCATGGTTTGCTCAAAACCCTGTACGTTGTTTGCCGAATTTAGAGCCATTTTCAGATCAGCCATGGCTGGTGGAGATGGAGGCGACATGATAGAAACAACACCAACAGGCGGAGCAAACAATAAGTCCTCATCCTGTTGTTCAACAGGTTCAGACTTCCTTTTTTCTACTCTAGTTGTTGAAGATATGTCGCTTGTCCCTCCTGGAATCTTATCAACCAGCGTACGAAATTCCAGTTCGCGAAAAAGGGCTATAACTTTATCCCGGTTAAATTGGCCAGCTCGAGAGGCTTCCAGGTCAAGTTTAACCGGTACGTCTAACACAATAGTTGCAAGATACTTACTCTGACGAGCTTGATCACCCATTTCGCGCAGTAAGCGTTGCTCTTTTGGCGTTAAATCTTCAAGGTGGGCAAGAATGCCTTCAAGATCACCATACTCGGTGAGTAGCTTGCTGGCTGTTTTCTCGCCAATGCCAGGAACACCGGGTATGTTGTCAGATTTATCGCCAACCAGACCTTTGAAATCTGGTAGCTTGTTGGGAGGTAGGCCATAACGGTTGAAGACCCCTTCCTCATCGTATTCTGTAGCTTCACTGATACCACGTTTTGCCACCAGGGCATGTACGTGCTCGTTTACGAGTTGCAGGGTATCCATGTCACCTGTGAAGATAATGGTATCGACACCCTGTTGGGTAGCTTGAACAGAGAGTGTTCCTAATACATCGTCAGCCTCGAAACCATCTTTTTCGTAGATGGGAATATCGAAAGCCTCGACTACCTCACGAACACGGCTAAATTGGGGTCGCATGATTTCGGGAAGTGTCGGTCGATGTGCCTTATACGCGGCGTAATTTTCGTGGCGAAAAGTCGGAACAGGTCGATCAAAAGTGACAGCAAGATAATCGGGTTTGATATCTGTTAGTGCTTTGATGAGGATGGAGGTAAAACCAAATGTAGCATTGACTACTTCTCCCTTGCTTGTGGCAAGATCTTCCGGTACCGCGTGAAAGGCGCGGTGTATAATTGCATGTCCATCTATCAGTACGAGTGTCTCGCGTTTCATGTGTTGTTCTGGCATATCTTACCTGATTGTTTCTTCTTGAGTGTAGTTCGATATTAAAGAGTAGTTCTTGATAAGAGAACGATCAAACGGTATCATCCTTCGCTCATTCTGAGCGTCAGATTCTTCGCTGACGCTCAGAATGACACCACCGGATTTGGATGTTAATGAGGAACTGTCACATTCAATTGAACCTTGCCTTAGGGTTTTTGATAGTTTGCCTTGGAACCTTCGTCCCAATAATATCTCAATGTGCAGTCTAGCACGATGTTATATGTATGTCTATATTTAATGTGCCATCTTACTTAATCATGCGGAAGCGAGGGTGTTTTAGCCAGGCCCGCATATTGTGCTCTCAGGTAAGCCTTTCTCTCTTCAACATTCGCTTGTTGTTCTTTGAAAAAATCCTTGCTCAAAGGTGTACGAATGGTTTGCGATGGCGGAGTGATTGCGCCGCCCATATCTATAAGACCATGGTAGAACTCTGCAAGACGTAAGACCATAAGGCCAAGCGTCCTATGATCACTTGTTTGGTTACATCCTGAAGAGACACTAATTTCTTGTGGAGGAAAATAACCAAGGTACTCAACCACTTGTTTAACTGCAATTTCCTCTGCCAAGTCTGCTGGATCTTGTATGGAAAGGTAAAAACAGCACTGGGAAGCAGTTTCAGGGAATAATGCATCTCCTTTGAGCCAGAAAGAATAACCGGTGAGAGCATCACCTTCTAGTTCATTTGTAATGGATTGTATCCATAAATCCAGCTCATTCACTTGTTGTGTTGTTAAACGAACATATAAAAGAATGCTTGCGCCTGGTCCACCCATAGCAGAACTCCTAATAAAGTTAGCGGTGTTGAACAAGCTTGATATCAGCGTTAGATGTCATTATGATTTACCTCGGAAGGCCCCGCGAACAGACCAATCAAATCGTCGAGGGGATCTTCGTATTCTGTTATACCCTCCCTGACAAGTAATAGGTCCAGTGCCCTACGCAATATCTTTGATTCTGTTGTGCCATACTGCTGCGCAAGTCGTTTCACTGCTGTATCATGAGCTGGTGTAATATATATTTGTTTGCGAACTAATTTCAGCTTTTGGAACCTCCATGACGCCATTATCCGATATCTTGGAGATGACTACTACTCCTTTTTGGTTATATCAACAATCAAGGACTAATTATGGATAATCGATCGATGGGCGACGTAAGCTTCCCTACACGACAAAGCACACGGGGTCCTGATTGTGGTGGAATCCACGATTAACAGTGTACCCTGGGCTGTAAATTGCTTTCGGTTGCCATGTTGTCAAGAAAAGTTTCCGCAAACTGCATAAAGCGGTACACATCAGCGAAATTTGAAGCAAGGCCAAGAGAAACGCGTACAGCGCCACCACTTTGCATGCCCAGGTTGGCGAGAAACTGATCCCAGGTAATGCCTTCTTGACCCTTATAGAGCTTTGGTAATATATCTCTGCCCTCATCTTTGAAGATGCCTTGAAGCTTTTCTTTTGAGAGGTGAAATGCAACTTCACCGGCGCCAGGATTACAAAAACAGCCTGTTCGCAGGGAAAGAAGTTCTTTGCTTGCTCTCTGTTCCACGATGCGTTCATCGACAATTGAGCCATCCGGGTTAAGGAAGTTAAGGGCAATGGTTCCTCCACGCATGTGGCAATTGTGAGGGCCATAGACTTGGACCAGAGGTGTTGCATTGCTGTGGTACAGAGCTAGTAGCTTGTCTAGCAACCAGCTTGTCAGGCGCATGACATGTTGATGTATTACGTCAATGCCAATCTTATCGAGATAATTGAGGCCGATTTCTATCGCAGGAAGGTTGAGGTAGTTGATAGTACCATCTTCAAATGCTTCCCCGTCTTCGAGCATCACATACCCATCGCCTTGGACCGAGATACCCCAAATAGTGCCACCAGCAAACCAGGGACGCTGTAATTTAGCTAAAACGGATTTTCGAGCCAGCAGGCAGCCCACACCTGTCGGATACCCGAACATTTTATAAAACGAGATGGGCACAAAATCGGGTTGCCATCTGCTCAGATCCAGACGATTCGTAGGAACAAATGCAGCGCAGTCTACAAGTACATCCCAACCTCTGGCATGGGCCTCTTCGATCCACTCGAGTGGATGCTGAACTCCTGTGAAATTTGATTGGGCCGGAAAGGCAAACAGGTTTTGTTGAGCATCACTGCGAGACTCAAGAAATGAGAGGAGATGGGAGCCTTCAACACGTAGTTCTGGAGGTATAACCGGTAGGTACGTGATGGTGGCACCTTTAGCGCGAGCGAACTCACGAATGCCATTGACAGAGTTGTGGTTGTCGAAGAGCAGCAAAAATTGCCCCTCTGGCTTGAAAGGATAAGATTCTCCTACCAACTTCAGTGCGTTACTGGCATTAGATGTGAAGATAACTGTGTATTCATCCGGTGAGGCATTGAAGAATTTGAGCACCAAGGCCCGCGCTTGATCGCACAAGTCTGTCATTGCTCGTGAAGTTGGGTTAAGCGAATGAGGATTACCATAGACGTTACTGCGGAGCAACTCCATGTGATCGCGGATTTGGCAATCGGCATACAGTCCTGCCCCGGTATAATCGAGGTAGACGTGTTTCAAATCGTCCAGCCGAGCGTACTCGGTTTCCCTCAATTTGTCTAAAATGGAGGTGCTATTAAAGTCCGGGACAGTTTTCCGAAATGCTTTTTCTGCTTCACCCATCTTGGTTGAACTATAGTGAGTGGGACTGTTTTTGCTTGTATGCTGCATACTTGAGGTCTCCTTTTAAGATAGAACGTGGTAAGTCCCATTCTCTCCACCTTGCCAAACACATAAATTGACGCTTGATGGGCTTCCATCCTCAGCACGGATAAGGGCAAAAATGAGTTGTGTCATATCACGCAGAGGTATTGCGTTCAAATCTGGTCTAGATAGCCATGCTATTAGTTCAGTTGTTATCTCATTCGGCTCAGGAAGCGCGTAACGTGTTGTCCAGGTTCCTGTATTCAGGTAGACCTGTGAGCCGTCATTGATTGAATTAATTCGATGCATATGTGTATGTCCGGCAATGGCGAAACGAACTAAATGATCATTATGTAGGGTATTCTGAATGCCTTGCGCTGTACTTTCCGCCATACGGTAAATAGTAGATACGAAGATGGCCTTAATAGCATCAATAAATGGTAGAGATAAAACTTTACGAATGGCAGCAAACTCGAGCATCGCATCGACGTGAGTAGTTTCACCCAGGGGTTCGATAAAATCGGGGTGTTGCGCTACAAGGTCTTCTTGAAATGCTGCAAATTCACGCATTGCATGTTCAAATAATAAGACGGGATTGTTCTCTTCTTCGAGGGCTAATCCTACGAAGGGCTTACGAGAGTATGAGAGCATTTTCATGGCGTGTTGAACAGTCGTTACAACGATCTCAGGGTTCAGCAGACAAAGTAAAGCGACCTGGGGCGTAAGATTCATTGGCGGTTCGAAATGGTCAAAATAGGGGTATTGGACGTTGATGGGATAAGCGGCACGTTGAATATACTGAGTGCCAAGAGGCAGCGTGATTTTGCTGGGATTGAATGTGAGAGGCTGTCCTCGCTCGTCCCACAGGTCAGTTATACGATTCCAGAAATCATGCTGGTTACCGTGTTCAACATGGACATCATACAATGGTCGATAAAAGTAGGAGTGACAGAAGTTAACGCGCTCTTTCAGTCCTGGTTCATTACATATGACTTCATAAATGCGTTCTTGTACATCTGTGAAAGCAAGTTCGACATCATGGTTGCCAGTGATAAAGGTTATGTGGCGTCCAGTTTGGGAGATAAAACGTCGAAGTGTATCAAAGAAAGGGCGATGTCCATCGATCACTCTTTCTAGTTTAAATAGGGCAGTTGCAGGTTGCGTAATGCCTTGCTTCGCGTGGGGTTCCATAAATAGAAATTCGAAACAGTCGCCGTTTATGACCAGCTCAACATCATCAACAATCTCAGCAAAACTATTTGTAAATGTTGAAGACAATAAACCTTCTAATGCGGTCTGTTGTAAATCGCCGAAGCCCTCGAATATTGAATGGCTGTCGGCGAGATGAAGGTCGCTAATGACGAGTTTGATTTTGGGCATGTATTCCTCATTGATTCACGTGACAACTCTTTCATTTTAGTACATAGATACGAGTATGTACAATTTGAAGACATAGAATTGACAACTGATTTCGTTGAATCACAACCAAATCATAACCACACTACAACAGGCTTCACCTGACTCATATTTCATAATTGCAACAGGGTTCATTTCGTATCCTAATACCGAGTGAGCTACAAGTTGCCTAAAATCTATTCTTCAACTACTTACAGTGTATATTTTTGAAAGTGAGGCCTATCTATGCGCTTCTCTGCCCGTTCAAAGGTGGGAGGACTACTCTCGCTTCTAACAATGATCTCTATCATCAGTGCCTTCATGCTTAATGGATTGTTTTTTCATACTCCGGCAACTCATGCTGCTGGTGGACAATCAACTAGCGCTACAAAAGGCATATTAACACCAGCGAGGTCTATTGATGATTCAAACTCGACCAACACGCTTCTCTCGAGGGGAGTAAGACACGCTCAGCAGAAAAAAAACCAGGCAAGTGTGAGTCCTTCTGTGGCAAGTTCACAAACAGGGACGGGGAATAATGGTGCATTGC
>DATMNR010000367.1:0-5012 GCA_035568795.1 Ktedonobacteraceae bacterium | reverse complement strand
AACAACGAAAGAGGTAACCTTTATTTCCTACTCATTAACTATTAACAGCAATCGGAAGTCTCATGCCAGCTTGATAGTGTCTCCCCATCTGGCAGGCAATCTCGTATTTTCCCGCGGTTCGGAATATGAAATTCGTGGTCCACGTTGAACCTGGCAAGATAGGTTCAAGCTCGATGAGCATTCCTTTGTACTGCTCGTCGGGTGAGAGAGGGCTTCCATCTGGTTTATCGGGCATAATCATGAACTCGTGGATATCGTGACCGTGATTAGACACGACAAAGTAGTAATGGGTATTGGCATGAAACACCGTCACCGAGGAATGGATGCGAAACTCAACGAGCGTAACCTTGACTTCTATTGAACCTGGTGCCGCAGCTTGTTCGATAGGCCCACTACTAGGAGAAATCTCTGGAGGAGGTGGCTTATTTGTTGCTGTAGTTGTGCTTGCGCAAGCAGTCATGAGCAAGACAAGCAACAAAACAAGCACTTTACCCAGAAGTTGAGAATAATTCGGTATGCCAAATTTCTTTATATATATCTTTTCAGGTCTTTGCACTGGTGCGACCTTTCACAGAATAGTTCGACACATGCAATCGCTAAATGTGCCTTCACAATGTATTGGTAACATGGGGAATTATAGAGAATATAAACAGCGACGTCAATGCGCGATAAGATCCCTCTAGTTCAACAAAACTGGCGCCCATCTACAGGGGACCGTGAACGCCCACTACGATCGGCCTGTGCGCTTGGCAAGCGCGTCTCCCGCCGGTCGTCCCTCGATAAAACGCCACAGTAGCGCCTGAATATCTGGGAGTGGCACTCCTCCAAGTAATTCTGTAATTGTACGATACATCATTTGTTCCACTTCACGAACACGCTCGGCTCTCTTTTGACCTTTTTCCGTCAAAGTCAATGTCACCATTCGCCTATTCGTTGTAGAAGGTACTCGTTCAATTAGCCCTGCTTCGACCATCCCATTGACCAGACGGCTCGGACTTCCAGTTTCACAAATGAGCAGGTCACCTAGAGCAATCAGAGACAATGGTTGAAATTCTTGTAGGACACGCAAAACCTCCGCTTGTGAAGGCGTCAGATCCAATGGACGAAGCGCCTCTGTTAATGTACGGTTTCCCTCACGCTGTACAGCAAGCATTAGATAACGAAGTTCTTCAACTGGTTCCATCTTCCTCTATCTGGTTACCCTTTCTTATTTTTCATTAGTCATTGAAATCATCGTGGAGTCCCATGAGGCGACTGCGTGATTCTTCAGTCGTGTTACAGCCTCAGGATCATGACTGGGCAGGTAGATAGTCGGGACTGAATGCAGATACTTCTGAATACATTGAATCGTCTGTATTGCTACTTCGTCGCTTTCAGAAACTCCATCTACAACTCCATCTAGCAACAACTGTTGTGTATAAGACGTATCACCTGCAAGAAAGGTACTTTCACTACCATCATTGACTATGACTGAGAGATGTCCAGCAGTGTGTCCTTTCGTGGGAACAAGCACTACATCGCCTGATTGTGTCAATGGATAACTGGAGGAGAATGATCCAAAAGGCTCAGGCGCAAAGTCGATCAGGTGTGGTGCAAACCATGTGGGCCAGCGATTGGGAAGGTATCCGCGTATAAGTCCTGCCATACCCACTGCCTGTTGGTATTCAGCACGTGAGACGAGAATCTCGACTTTTGGGAAATGATGCAATCCACCCGCATGGTCGGTATGTAAATGTGTCATCACCAACCAGCGTACATCTGAAGACTGAATACCCAATGCCTGAAGTTGTGGCCCAATCTCCTCTTCAGGACGTACCCATGCGCGAACATTGAGTTTGTAGTAAGGATGCCACCAGGGGAAATATCCTGGTTCTGCAACACGAGCAGTCTCTCCAGTATCAACTACAATAATGCCCTCTGGATGCTCAATCACCCAGGCATAAATGGGCAGTGGTTCAGTCCATGTTTTGTCAAGTAAGGTGTTCATTCGGCGTCGAAGACCATGCCCCACTCCCTGACGTTGACGCTCCTTAATAGCAACAGTGCCAGTTTGAATTGCGTGAATACGCATTGTTTTGCTCCTTTTCTCATGACGTATCATCGATGACGTATCATTCATTACCTATCATCAATGATACGTCATCGATGATAGGTTGTCAAGTCCTTTTGATTAAGATCAAAACTGCTTAAAAATCGCTATCTATTCTTAACTTATCAGCAAAAACCTGAGTTCCTCCTCTGAGGGTGGATGGAGCACCAGTTCCTCTACCAAACCTAGAACAGAGGCTAAATCACATAGATCGACCATTTCGACTGGTGAGTGAGAATAACGTCGGGGAATCTTTACTTCGAGTGTAGTAACGCCTCCACCTGCAAGATGTGCTGCCGCTGCATCGGTCACTCCACTACCCGTCACCGCTATCTGATACGGTACACCAGCTCTTTGTGCGGCTGCAATCATCGCATCACGGGCGGCAGGTGGGATCAAGAATCCAGAATCTCCAGAACTGGACGACGGCGTGAAAAGCGCTCCGTTCCCAATACGGGCTGTATAGGCCATGTGGCGTGTATCAGGCGTACCTGCCGCCGGAAAGGTATCAATTACGATTGCCAGATCAGGCTGAAGCCGAGCAAAGGCTACCTGTGCTCCGCGCAGTCCCACCTCTTCCTGAACCGTTACCAGTGCGGTCAAGCGACATAAGAGGGATTGTGAATGAAGGCGACGCAGCAGGTGCAACAATATGATGCAACTCGCGCGGTTATCGATGCCCTTGCCGGCTACGCGTGTTCCCGCCAGATTTCGCAGCTCTGAGATGACTACCACTGGATCGCCCACGCGCACACCTAACGCCTCCACCTCCTCTGCGCTATCAACACCAAGATCAACATACAAATCAGACATGGAAGTCCCATGTCCATGTTCGGACTCGGAAGTCAGGTGACCAGAACGGGCACCGATCACTCCGGCTTGACCACCTACCCACACAGCTCTACCTTCCAGAAGCCGTGATTGTACTCCACCAAGAGGCAAAAGCCTGAGAAAGCCCTCTGGCTCGACACTTGCTACCATCGCTCCAATCTCATCAGCGTGTGCTGAGACTACGATATGCGGACTGCCTTCAGGTCCCTCACGCGTGGCTGTGAGATTACCCATATGATCCACACTCACCGAGTCAACCAGAGGAGTGAAGAGGTCGTGCAGTCGTGCAATCACTGGCTGTTCAGCCCCTGACGGTGCATGCAGTGCCGTTAACTCCGCCAGGTCTGTCCGTAAAGCATCATATAATTCCTGATCTTGTTGCATAATAGCTCCCAAAAATAAGAGACGAGTGAGCTGGAAAGGCCGGCCACACTCATCTATACAACAAACACGGTTCTTGAAGCGTATTGTATCATGTATGGTTGAGGACGCATTACGTTTTGTTACGGAACAACCGTAACAAATACTTAGGTAGTAAAGAGGTGACTCGTGTTTCGACGATCGCAACCATTAGATACTGTCATTGGAACCTGGAGCGGAACAGCATCTGTTTGGACATCTAATTCATCTTATCCAGGACCCTATACCAATACTTTCAGCACTACACTAACCTTTACTGGAAGTGCTGGTTCTGTTTGGAATGTCAGCAATGATACCTTCTCTCTTAGTATTCCCGAGGGACTAATCACGATCACGATTACGTTACAGCAAGATTCAACTGGTCAAACTGAGCCAATCACTGGGACCTTTACACCACTTTCCAACGCGACATCTCCCGGATCGATGGATTTGTCTGCTCCTCTTCACATAGATGCTGGAATATTTGGTAGCTCAGATGTTGTCTTGCCGCTCTCAACAAGCGGTACCATTACAACTCCAACCGGTATAATCACTGGGCAAGCACTAGATACCAATGGAAATATTACACTGGTAGGACAGGCGAATGCTGTAGGTGGACCTCTGGACAGTAGTCTTGTACAAGCCAACCTCGTGGGCACAATCGTAAACGCTCCTCCAACTTGAAGTAAGCTAGTGTGATATTCAACCGGCAAAGATAAATATTTTTCTCGATTGTGCAGCTCTAGCAATATATCTGGTTCCGTAGATATCGGTTGCCATTTACCGTCCTAGGAGGGATGGGGCTTGCCTTCACCATGCTCGCGCTGCGCTTGCTCATCTTAGACCTTTCCCATTCAAGAGCTAATAGTTGGTGGAATTAGCCCTTCTTCTCCTATCCTGGTAATTGACCCTACATCCTATGTATCATATAGGTATTGGTGGTTCAATCGTAATATAAGCCTACGGCTTTGAAAGGAGAAACAACGTTTGGTATATTCAGAGTCAAAGGCGAACGCAACAGCCGCTACTTACACCATTTCTCCAGCACGTCTTGCCAGAAGCGAGCGGCTGCTACGCAGATCAGCCGCCTGGGTCATGCTTGTATTACTTCTCTCTGGAGAGCTAGGCTCCATCTGGGATAGAGAATGGCATTTCTACGTTGGGCGCGATCAGTTTTGGACACCACCGCATACCTTGATTTATCTGTCCGTGACAGGAGCAGGGCTTTTAGCGCTGACTGTAGTGCTTGTGGATACAGTACGTTACTTCAAGGGCGCACCCGGTGTTGACGACACCTCGACTATTCGCATTTTCAAATTCTTCCACGCACCCCTGGGCTTTGTTATTGCGGGCTTTGGCGCTCTTCAAGCACTGGTCTCGGCTCCTCTCGACAACTACTGGCACACCTTGTATGGTATTGATATCGCGCTTTGGGCTCCATTTCACATGATGGGGGTGACGGGCGCAGTGATAGGTAACATTGGCATGGTCTACATATTCGCATCAGAAGCTGCCATCGAGCGAGAATCAGGAAACCCATACCATCGCTTCCTCGGATTAAGTTTGCTTGAATGGGGAGCGCTCCTTATTCTCGCGGGACTGATAAATTTCACTCTGATAGGGTTCTTGCAGTTTCCTATAGCCACTTTCGGTCTGCTCCTCATTCCTACGTATGCTTTGCCAGTAGCCGCTT
>DATMNR010000366.1:0-3695 GCA_035568795.1 Ktedonobacteraceae bacterium | reverse complement strand
AGCCGTTGAAGTTGATACTGCCTGCATTCGTATGAAACTTTGAACTTCCGGTGAGTGAAGATTGAGTTGCCCCAACAGTACCAGCGTTGCTCGTCAACGACATTATCCCACTAACACCATTTACGTTAATACTACCAGCATTTGTATGTATTTGCAGGTCGGTAGTATTTGGAACAGTGACTATGAAATCAACACTCGTTCCACCGAAGAAGTTGAACGCTCCTGAGTTACTGGCGGCCACTGTTAACGTGTTGCCATTCTGCCTATAATTGATCTGTACATTGTTCAAGTTCCCCCCGAAGTTTGCGAACTTTTTGGCCTGCACAATAATGCGATTATTGGCGCTTCCACTATTGACAGTAACAGAACCTGCATCGCTTGAAAGCCTCAGCATAGGCGCTAGATTTGTGCTGACCGTGAATGTTTGAGCTGGTTCGGTTACGCTTCTTGAAGATCCACCAATACCAAGACCAAATCCAAGTAGCGATCCAAACAGAGTTGCTCCTGAACAAAGAACCAAAATGATGATGAGCGCAATTAAACAGCCTAACCACGGACCTCTACGCCTGCGTTGTGCTTCTGCTGGCCCTGCATAGTATCCCTGTTGCGGTGGGTAGCCCTGTTGTGGAGGCGGATAACCTTGAGGAGAAGGATAGCTTTGCGATGACGGATAGCCTTGTTGCGGTGGGTAGCCCTGTTGTGGTGAGTAACCTTGAGGGGGATAGCCTTGTTGTGGCGGATAGCCCTGTTGAGGAGGAGGAAAATTTTGCTGTGGCACATACCTCTGTGGTTGATAACCTGGAGGTGGTATTTGCGGCTCAGCCATGTCAGATCGTGGTTGCTCACGTGGATCAGGATTGATCTCACGCTTTTCTGCTGCTTGCTGTTCAGTTGATGGTGTTTCTTCTGGATGCTGTTCGGGTGGTGTTTCTCCTCCTGGTTGTTCGATTGGCGGTTCCTGGCTGTCCATGTATATCACCTCCTAATCTTACTTTGGTAAGCTATCTCCAGGAAAACTACGGCTTGCATGGATTTCATAGACAAAAACTCCTGCTTTTACACCTGGGTCATCGTCCATTATCTTTTTTACTTCCTCGACATCAGCATTAAAAATTCCAACGCCTGTTACATCGCTTCCATCAGAAATCGGACAAACGATAGATAACATTCCCTCTGCGCGAAGAGCAAAATTTCTTCGTGCGTGTTCCCAAATAATTTTTTCCACCCCTTCTTCTTTTCTCTCTGGTCCAACCTTCAAAATCACGACACAATAATTCCTGCTAGTTGTCAACATCTGCCGCATAAATTCATCACTAATTGTTATCATATAGTCATTCTCCAAACATCGTTCTATTCAAGTTACTCGTATATTATACAACTCCGTATTCAGTTTCCAACCCATGAAAAATTGACATATATCTTGACTCTTGACCACTTCGGGGGACGGCTCGTTTGCCTACCATGTTAGACTGAGAGACAAGGAAGCTACTCTCTGAGTGGCTCGAAGCCCTGGTCATCTTTACCTAGAACTGTAGACTTGGAAAGAGCAAAACGATCTTGAGAACGCGATCAGACGAATAACTCGGATCGGTCTTTGAGGGCCTTACCGCTCAGTCAGTTACGAGGCCTCGTGATTCTGGGAAAGAGGACAGTTGGTCCCACGGTCAAGAACACACCCACCGTCACTACGCCTAGCGTCGTGCCGATGGCGAAATCTGCGTCGGTAATGAGATGAGGGCCGACGGCATATCTGATCAAGAGATAGAAGACGATCACATAGAGCAGACTCGTGAGCAGACCTGGTGAGTAGGTGTTGCGTCGAATGGTCCAATACACGTGGACGGTAAACACGTGGGTGACGAATCCAGCCAGAAAGATGAGTGGCAGGATGACCCAATGACCACCAAGACTGTCAAAGAGCAGGTTGCTGATCGCAGCCGCAGCAATGGCCCCCGCGTTAAACCAGAAGAACATCCGCATGGTATAGGTCGGCCAGAAGTTGTCTACGACCCACTTCACAAACCCGCCGTTGAGAAGCGTCTCGTCAAGGATATGAACGACGTATGACGCGAAAAATGCCCAGAAGAGCAGGCTTAGAAACAACATGATTTCCTCCTGGTCCATCGTCGGTCTGGTACAGATCGATCTTGATTTCATGCACATCGGGCGATTATGCGGGCGTTTTGACTCAGATCCAGAATGGTCCCGCATCAGGCTCTTAAACTCACCTCTACTTTTGGGTCAGATGCTGCGCTTGAGCGAACTATCAGCGTTATAGCGGCAGCCAACCACCAGAGCGTCTGGAGATCAGCAAAAGCTGTGACTATTGCAGGTAAGGTGAGACTGTAGAGAGAGACAACTCCTAAGATCGCAAATGCGGCTCCCAATACGAGTGCCAGGTACCCCAACACCCGCGGGAGCACACTCGAGCTAACAATAACAACTCCTAGCGGCAAGAAGAGCGCTGGCGCTGCCACGATGAAGTAGAGGTGTTGGACTGCGTGAATGAGGTCGAGGCTGGTCAACCCCATTGTCGCTGGAATACTATTTAAGGCGCTTATGTAAAAAGTGATTTCTACGAGGCTCACCATCATAAGGATTGTTCCCCCAAACATAGTCATCCAGCCTGCAAGACGTGTAGTAGCTCCAGCCAGGCAAACGATTGCGAAAGCGAAAAGCACGGTAAGCAGCGAACCAACGGCCTGTAACCAGGATCCCCAGAGGATCGAGGTGTAGTATTGGTTGCCAAAAGCAGTTAACTGAGCGCTGGTTGCGTTTGAAGGCGGTCCAGGATTAATACTAAAAGATATAATCAGCATGATCACACCGGCAATGCCACAAAGCGCTGTCAGTAGACGGAAATATTTGGTAGACATAATCTCGCTCCTTTGGGAACAGAACAGTTACAACATTGTCCAGGTTGGTGGTGCCAACACTTGTCGGATTGATGCGATGGTCTGACTCGAGATGTGGGTGATTGCCTCTTGATCCAGTTGATCTAGATGAGCGAGCAGCCAGTCGTCACTTGCTCCGTCGATCGCCCTGAACCAAGCCATGAGCAACTCATTGGGTAGATCCTTGCGGATCAGCCCAAGCTCCTGTCCGCGTATGATCGTTGTACCTATTCCAGTCATCATATACCTGGCTAGGGAGCGGGTTAGCTGTGCCAGAGGCTCACGCTGCAAGGACTCTGGAGTCAAGCGTTCGGCGGCGCGCACTGCTCCGAAGAGCCACGGCTGCTGCTGTGTATGAAGCAGCGGTTTATCATGCTGTTCGACTATGGCTGGCCAGAAGGTCTCGACGGTGAGCGAATTGAGAGCTTCGCTGGCAGGGGCAAGCTGCAAGCGATCGAGACAATAGGTGACCACCGTGCCGAAGAGATCAGCTTTATCCTCAAAGTAGTAATAAGCAGAACTCTTCCCGATCTGCGCTTCCTCGAGGATGCGGTTGAGCGAAGCCCCTTCAAAGCCATGTGCAGCAAACTCTTGTGCAGCGATGGTCAACAATCGCTCACGTTTTTCGCTCGGCATTTTCGCAAAACGGGAAAAAGGCATCCTATGCTCCTTTGTCAGTAGACAGATCAATGTACTTCAGATATGTACTGCCACTATGTACCTTATGGTACATAGTATATCAGGGATGCAAAGCGTTGTCAAGGGGGAGTTCATGATGGTCTTATCATGCCTTCTCAATTG
>DATMNR010000365.1:0-4365 GCA_035568795.1 Ktedonobacteraceae bacterium | reverse complement strand
TTCCCACTGTTGTGTTGCAGCAGTCAAGGTCCCAGCCAGAACAGCTGGTAGATAGACCGCGCGTGGACGTCTGGTAACAGGCGCAGCGAAGCGGCCCTAATGACCGTACGGCTTGTTCTCCAAGGCATGGTGATCGCACGCATGGGTTTGTTTGGACCCGTCAGCTGTATCCCACCATCGACCACACACAGGACATGAGCATTTCGCAGACCCTGCTTGCTCTTCCCTCCACTTGGTCTTGGCAATATTGAGGTAATAATGTTTTTCAGTTAGGGGCGCATAACATGCGCCCTTTGTGTTTTTTGGGCTATGCATGCAAGCGTAAATCGGCTAAAATAAGCGAATACTTGTTAGAAGGGAGTATACGTCACATCGATAGTGGCACTAACAGGGCAGGAGTAGCCAGATATGTTGATTGATTTTCATACGCATCTCTTTCCTCCAGATATTCTCAAATATCGTGCGCACTATTGTGAACGTGATCCCTGGTTTAATGCACTCTATGCTAATCCTCGAGTGGGTTTAGCAAGCGCTGAAGATCTTATTGCGGAAATGGAGACATCAGGTGTAGATGTTTCGGTCACATTTTCGTTCGGCTGGACTGATACCGGGTTGATTGAGGAAACAAATAGTTATGTGATAGATGCAATGCGTCGCTACCCTGGACGTATCTATGGCATGGCAGTGCTTCAGCCAACAATTGGTGTGAAAGCAGTTCATGAGCTGGAACGTTGTGCGGAAGCTGGAATGATCGGCCTTGGCGAATTAATGCCTCATGGACAGGGCTATAAACTGAGTGATATTTCGCTGTTGACACCGATTATGGAAGTTGTGCGTCACTATCAATTGCTCGTACTCTCCCATTGTAGCGAACCTGTTGGACATACGTATCCAGGCAAGGGTGATGTATCACTGCAAGACATTGTTACATTTCTGACAGCCTTTCCTGATATACGTTTTGTAGCCGCTCATTGGGGTGGAGGGTTGCCTTTTTATGCTCTTATGCCAGAGATACAACGTGTCACAACCAATGTATGGTATGATACTGCTGCCACAGTCTATCTCTACCGGCAGAACATATTTCCGATAGTGGCGAATCTGGTTGGTGCTGATCGTATTCTGTTCGCCAGTGATTTTGGGCTTCTGCGCCAGCAACGAATTATTGATCATATCGCGCAATCTGGCCTGAATGAAGATGCGCTGAAGAAGGTCTTAGGTGAAAATGCCAAGAGCCTGTTGGGGTTGTAACTATGCGAGTTGTTTCATTAGGTAGCGGAAGTAGTGGAAATGCTCTCCTGGTTGAAGCAGGGCCAAACGGACGCACAAAATTATTGGTGGATGCAGGTTTTAGCGAACGGATACTACGCGAGCGCCTGCGATCTGCAGGGGTTTCCATATCGCAAATTCAAGGCATTCTGATTACCCACGAGCATAGTGATCATATTCTTGGCCTTCCCACGATAATAAAACGGTATGCTACTCCTGTAGTTGCTGACACTCGCACACTCGCCGCAATTGAACATGTCTTTACTGCCGGTATCCTGCGTTCTGAGACTGGTGCGCTGGTTTCATTAGAAACCGAAGAAAGAATTGACCCAGTAGAACACGTTTTTGTTGAGGACATATCAAGTCATCATTCTGTGCGCGACCACTCGATTCATCTCGCGGTAGGTACACGTTGCATGCTTGGTGATATAGAGGTGATATCATTTCCGGTCTCACACGATGCTGTGGCACCATGCGGCTACCTGCTGAGTGCCGGGGGATGTCGCGTATGTGTGGTAATCGATAGTGGAGAGGTTACACCAACTATGCTCGAGGCGTTGAATCAAGCTGACTTGCTCATTCTGGAATCAAATCATGATCGCGAGCGTCTGCTACGTGGTCCTTATCCCTATGCTTTAAAACAGCGCATATTAAGTTCTACAGGGCATCTTTCTAACGACCAGGCAGCGGAGGCAGTGTTGCGCACCTGGCGTACAGATGCGGTGCGCTGGCTCTGGCTGTCGCATCTGAGCCGGACAAACAATACACCCAAAATCGCGCTACAAAGCATGCGTTCTCGTATTCAGGAGGCTAAGGCTAACCTGGGACAACTACATATCTCGGTATTGCCTCATACCATAGGTGCTATATGGGATTCCACTCAATTATGGCATGCGCCATCTTTATGGGAAATGCAACTATAGATATTCGCTTTAGACTGGTGCTTTGCTATCCACATTAAAGGCTAAACGAGCGCGTTCCGCATCATGAACGGCATTGAGTGACTCGAAGAAACCCAGCGATTGTTCAAAATTGAAGTGAGCTCGGTTGAGATCAGCAGAGTGTTCAACTAGATCGTCATGATCCATTGCATCGGCTCTACGCCGGTATAACAATCCAAGGCAATACAGCGTTTGCCCTTGCTCCCAGGGCAAATCTAGCTGCTCAAATTGATCGAGAGCCTGCTGCAGATCGCGTTCAGCCCCCGTCCAGTCAAATTGTTCCAGGAACATTCGCCCACGCGCTCGTAGGGCAACTGCAAAAAACTTACGCGATCCTGACTGCTCTGCTATCGCAATAGCCCGCTCGCACATTGCCTTTTGTGACTCCTGGTCTTCCCCTGTAATCACGTATAGTTCGGCAAGAATTGCTACCACCGCTGGCGATGGGAAAGGCTCATTGCGATCGAGAGCTTCTTTGAAATCTGTGCAGGCGCGTACCCAATCTTCGCGGGCAAGATGAATAGTGCGCGATGGTTCTGGCTGCACGCCTCGTTGTTCCGCCAATCGCCTATATTGTCGTAGAAGAGAGTCACTTTCTTCTGTGTTACCCGTTCGATACGCAATATCTGCAAGTGTCTCAAGGGCATCCAAAAGCCAGTATGGGTCTTGTTGGTATTGCTCAGCTATTTGTAAGATATGATACGCTACCTCGCGAACTTCACTCCAGCGGTTCCAATCATACCAGGTATACATACGCCCGATCAAACTCCGCATGAGCATTGAGGGGCTTTCCATGGTTTGCGCTATGCGCCAGGAACGTCCAAACCACATTGCCGCTGTGGGGAAATTACTGGTACGTTGATGAATCCAACCCAGGGAAGAGTACAGGTCATATAGTTCATCGCGGCCTTTGATCAAAGATACAAGTTGCTGGCGGCGATGGTGTAACTTGTGAGCATCTCTATATTTATGTTGCTCGTAATAAATGAAGCCTAATGAATCCAACGTGACCCATAAAGAACTAGTTTCGTTGACATCTTCAGCGATCGATAGCGCTTCATGCCCGCTCTGCAAAGCTTTCTCTGCTAATTCGGCACGTTGAATCGGATTGGCATCTTGCATCTGCCGTATGTACAACAGCGCCTGGTATGTGAGAAACAATGCGTGGTCTCCACTCGGTGGACGTCCCTCTAATAAATTCAAACCCGCATCAATATATACGCGTACTTCCAGCATATCCGGGCAAATGGTGAACCAGCCTGACCAGCGGGTAGATAGCTCTGCCATTCGCATATAGAGGCACAACAATGTGTTGCTATCTATTTCTGGCGCTTCCTTCATCAGTTGAAGAGCGTGGGAGTATTCGTTTAACGCTTCGTCAGCATTGGCGCGTTGTGTATAAGCATCTCCCAACTTCATATGCATCCTGGCAATAGTGAACGGGGGAGCATTGCTATCCCGTAGCAGATCGAGTGCCTCAGTATAGGCTTGTATTGCGCGTATAGTGTAATAACTATGATACGCCTGATCCCCTGCAATTGTTTGGAAAAAGATGGCGCGTTCGCATAGCTCCTGCCGAGTTAATCGAATGGGTTCTGTCGGAGAACCAGGATCCTGGCTACTTAATTCACTTACATTTGCTGAGTTTATCAATATTGTTGCTGACCATGTTGCTAGCGCTTGCTGATAGTGGTATGCGAGCAATTCCGCAAATGCTTCGGTATTGTCGGCAGCAGCATTTTCTAACCAGAGTGCGAGTTGGGCATGCTTTTGTGAGCGACGTATACGTGGGATATTATTGTAGACCACATCACGAATCAAAACATGCTTGAAGCTAAATACACGATCATGCTCGATAGGTATACGAGCATGCTTCAGAGTTTCAATAATGAAGTCTCGTTGAATTAACACATCGAGTGTTTTAAGTACAATACTCGTATCAAGATCGGCGACGAGTTCGACAATACCTTGTAACCAGAACGTTCGGCCAATTATAGCGGCAATTTGAAGCACCTGCTTTTCGACCTGACTCAAAAGATCTATACGTGCGGCAAGTACACCCTGGATGGTATCTGGTAAGGGAAGTGGAAGTACATAGTGCTGATCGATCAAGGTATCATCAGGTGGCGTTGCCGGGCTTGCAAATTCACTTAAAATG
>DATMNR010000364.1:0-9836 GCA_035568795.1 Ktedonobacteraceae bacterium | reverse complement strand
TACAGAACTGGCTCAAGTTGTCGCGTTGCAAGCTCCATTGGGGGTGCGTGTCACGCTCAAATCTGCACGACTGTCCATTGCCGAAGGCGAAGAGGCAGCCATACAACAATTCATACCAGATCTGCGGGAGATAATGCAGAGCGAAGACATCAAAGAGGGCGTTCAATCATTCATCGAGCGACGCCAGGCCAACTTCAAGGGGCGATAAGGAGATGCACTTTTTAGCTCAGTTTGCAATTCTTTAGCCACTATGGTAAACTTGTAAAGTACTCTGAAAAAATGATATCAAAGAAGATTCACAATAACATCTAGGATGATCAAAACCTGGATGTTTTTTATTGCCCGTAACCAAAGGTCACATCTCGATCAATGTAGATCAGTACTAGAGACCGATATGTCCTATAAACTAGCCCGTTTTATGTTGTAGCGTTGTAGTGATAGAAAGTGAGAAAGAAACAATGAACGAAACAAATCAAAACATACGCGCTCAAAACGAACATAGCTCATATTGTGAGTGTATCTGGTGTGTTGAGAAAGCTACCAGAAATGTAAAAACCGCAGATCACGCTAAGAGCGAGATAGAGCAAGAGATGACAGCCATGCTGAAGGATTTACCCCTCTCCATTACCATTCAAAAAGAAGCTGTTCTTCAAGGGGATGAGTACATCTGGCAATGTATGGGCACAACTGGAAAAGCCTATTCCTTCGTGGATGCAACCCGGCAAGCCTTGCAATCCTTTATTGCAGTTTCACACTAGTTTGAGAGGCCGGATCATCCGGCCTCTTTTCTTTTTTGCATCGCCCCGATGATTTTGAATGCAAGCTGTCAAACTTATCCTATTTTCGTCCAAGCGTTATTAACCCGACTCCAACCAATATCACAACCATCGCCACAATCGTCAACGCCGTAACACTTTCTCCCACTAGTGCCACCCCAAGGCACACCGCAACGACAGGATTAACATAGGCATAGCTCGTCGCAAGCGCGGGACGCACTCGCCGCAGAACATATCCATAAGCAGAGAAAGCTATCAATGAGCCAAACGTGATCAGATAGAACAAAGCCAGGAGCGATTGCACCGTTGGCATACTCGTTATCCTTTGTCCAAGGATCAGACCCAAAATAGTTACGAATATCCCTCCGATCAGCATCTGGGCCGCGCTTGCCATTAGACCCGATGGTAGTTGGAGATGATGACTCCAGGCGGAGCCGAAAGCCCAACACATGGGGGAAATGAGCAGGATGATAGCGCCTAATGGACTTGTCCAGAGACCGCTTCCCAGATTCAGCAGCACGACTCCCACAAATCCTAAACCCAGGCCCAGCCATTCGAAACGCACGGGCCAACGTCCCCAAAGTCCGGCAAAAAGTGAGATCCATAAGGGGGCTGTGGCTATACAAACAGCAGCAACACCCGAAGGAACCCATTGCTCAGCGGTCGCAACGCCTCCCATACCACCACCGATGAGTAGTATCCCAACAGCAGTTGATCCCAACCATTGCGAACGGCTGGGGTTCGGCACACCACGTATACGTAAATAGAGGTACAATATCCCGCCAGCTATTATAAAACGCACACCAATCATTAAAAGTGGGGGAATACTCTCAATTGCAATGCTAATACCAAGATACGTCGAACCCCAGATCAAATACAGTGCCAGTAGCGCCAGCACTATTCCAAGGGGATTAGCCTTAGAAACTGTTGGTGTAACAACTGTCTGTGTCTCTTCTTGTTCGCCTAATTGTTCAGAAAGGGGATTGGCTTGAAAACTGTCTTTCATACTGTTCGCCGATCTTGCATGATGATAACTCACTATACTAACTATGGTAACATATGATAAGTCTTCTTCCTACAGCCAATCGAGATGTATACAGAAGCCACATCTCAATTTCATTATGCAACCTTTTCGCGAAAAAATAGCGTGCATTTTGCGCGCTATGTGCGCGGTATTTTCGATATAAAGTGAAGAAGAATAAAAATAATCGAAAAATCTCAATTAAGAAAGGGAATTAACGCCGGTAACAGTCAGCGAAGGCATAGTAAAGGCTATTTCGCTAAAGTCACCGGCCTGGTCCACGTATTGCACCAGCATACGTCCATCAGGGCTAAAATATGCCTGGGCATTCTGTGTCGAAAAGGGGATAGATTGGGTGAGACGGATGATCTCCCAGGAATTGGTTTGCCAGTTATAAAGAGCAACATGAGATGAACCATATGATCCTCCTGGCTGCTCGCTTGGTAAGATAGAGGGATCCGTCGGCTGACTTAGCGTCATTGCTTGTATACGAAAGTGCTCCAGGGATGGCAGACTATATTCAAATGTCATCTGGCCATGAGCAAATGCATAGGAATCAGTCGAAAGTAGATGCGCCCCCAAAGCCTCTGTATCCACTAATCGCCCCGGAATAACATCTACAGGTAGAGTCAGAGATCCAGTTGCATAGCTCAAATTGAGAGCCGCTACCACCGCTGTCTCATGCAAACCACCAGGATGAATATCGTCGACAGTTACAGCATTCTCGCCTGCCAGAGGTTGGTCCGCCCAACCAATCAAAGTGGCTGAAGAACCTTCAGATTCAAAAGATGAGTCGTTGCATTGTGCAGCAGAAAGCATGAACGCAAGCAAACTTAGATGACGTTGCATTGCGCTCAGTGACTGGCCAACAGGATGCACAAAGAGGTGATCGTACTGTGTAATAATGCCAGCTTCGCCGTTCACCACCTGCTTCACCAGTGATCCGCACGCCGCCTGACCTCCATTCGTTGAGGACGCAGTTAGCGAAAGTGCAACGCTACTTGTCTGACCCGCAGCCATGTTACCAATGCGCACAATCCTATGTAACATCAACAGATATACATCACTAAGCGCCGTTGGCAGCGTATTGGTCACAGTTCCAGATAGCATTCCCTGACTGAGCACAAGATGAGAATTGATGCTCCCTTGCATCGAAATATCCTGCTCTGCCTGGAATGCATCTAAAAACCTGATATTCGTATCAGATTCCTTCACCTGTGCTCCCTCTTTATTTGCAGTTATAGCAGCTCGTTCCGATTGTTGACTAGCATCAACATACGGTTGCACAAGGAAACCACCAGGAAGTTGAACCTGAAGTGTGCTATTGGCAGGCGTAAAAGGGAGATAAATGCCATGATATGTTGTGCTATGAGCAACCGAACTTCCACCACTAAGTTGGATAAGGGATAAACTGTTGCTGAAGATGGAGGCTCGTTCTTGATAAAAAGCGACAGCGTAGTTCAGCAATGTGAAAATGACGATAGCTCCCAGGATGATACGCCAGTTCCATCGCCGCTGCTTCGTCCTGTGTACGATGAGCCAGCGAATAGGTCCAAGTATCAAAAGGTAGCCCAGGAATAAGAAGAGCAGTACCCATGGCGCAGGAGATGGATTGGATAACAACAAATGTTGCAATTTAGCCAGATAGAATGGCATGCCCCCGATCAGACCTTGCGGCGGGTTATTCAGTAGAAGTTGCGCTGCAAGTGAGCGAATAACCAGACTTCTCCAGAGAACCGTTGCTTCGGGCCAATGTACTATGGGATCAAGTGCGGGATCATAGGCGAGATAATAGATGAGACCTTGCCCCGATTGTTCCTGAACAAGCAGCGGCACATCACCAACGGACACAATAGTTCTTGCACCCTTCAGAACCATTGCACTGCTTACAGGAACCGGCACCTGAAGTGTATCAGAAATTGTACTACCTGAACTGACTGGTATTGAGATCCCGGCAGGTAAGAGATGTGTGCCTGCTGGCAAGATACTTACTCCATGGATGCTGACAGGCAGCAAGTTGGCAGGCAAGGCACTTACTGTTTGTTGCCAATTAGGACCACCAACTTCAATGAGCGACCCTCCTTGCTGTACCCAGAGATATAAGGCTCTCAATTGCTCAGGAGTGAGGCTACTGGTATGAAACGAATCCAGTATGATTAGATTGAAGTTAGCCAATACAGCTTCCATGGAGGGCATGTTCTGCGCGGTGAGGTACTCCACCTGCATCGAACCTCTTGAGTTTGGTAATACAACGTTTCTGAGCGCATCGAAGCCGTTCATCTGATCTGAGAGTAGACCTACGAATGCATTCCCCGAAAAAAGCTGGTGCAGCAAGACAGTTTGTGACTGGACTACCTTCCCGTAACTATCAAGCAACTGTACGATAATACTCACAGTAGCAGATTGAGTAGTTATGGGAAGATAGAGAGTTACCTGTTTCTGAGTTCCACGCGGCACCGTCACAGGCTGCTGATAGATCGTGGAAGGAACCATCGAATACGTATCTTGCCATACAAGACCTTCTGGATTACTTGTCGTCAGCATACCATTGAAGTCAGACCCATTATTGTGCAAGGTAATGTACAGAGGAACCCAGGCACCTATGCGAAAATACGTGCCAAAACCCGCATTGATCTGCAAAGTAGGACTGCTCGTGGAAGCAGATACTCTTGTAGGCATGAGTAAAAGACCTGTACTGAGGATAGTAACCACGATGAGAGCAAGCGCTATGACCAGTGCGGGGGAATCGCCTTGAGATTTGACCTGCATCCGACAATCACCTTGTTCTTCGCACTTATCGGTGAATTGCACTCGACTCGCTCCTTCAGAGTGCTACATTGTAAATTGAGAGACTATGCTTTGTAGCTGCTACATCTTTGTTCCAACATGCACTGCAACAATGCCGCCGCTGAGCCGATAGAAGCGCACGTCGCTCCATCCAACCTCTTCCATGATGGCTTTTAACGCGGGCGCATCTGGGAAAGTTGTCAGCGAATTAGGAAGGTAGTTGTATTCTTCGAAAGCTTTTCCGATAATTGTACCGAATAACGGCGCAAGTTTGTAAAAGTAGAGATAAAAGAGGGAGCCAAAAAATTTTCCAGGTGGATGGCTAATTTCCAGGCAGACAACTCGACTGCCACGACGTACTACACGCAACATCTCACTGAACCCCTGACGAATATCGGTTAAGTTGCGCACTGTAAACGCGGAGCAGCAGCCATCAACGCTGTTATCCGGTAAATCAATATGTTCCGCATCTCCTACTCGCAGGTCAATACGATCTTCTAAGCCTAAACGCGCAATCTTGGCACGCCCTACCTCAAGCATTTCAGGCGTAATATCCATCCCAATCATGTGCGTTCCAGGTCCAGAGTTGCGAATAACCTCGATAGAGAGATCGGCTGTTCCTGCGCCCAGGTCGAGACCGAGTTCGCCAGTGCTAAGCGCCAGGTAACGGGCAGCAAATCTACGCCAGCTCCGATCTAGCCCGAAGCTCATGAGGCGGTTCATAAGGTCATAGATACGAGCAATTCTTCCAAAAAGATGTTGCACATAGGGGCCTTTGCCGCCTGTTGCATTAAATTTTTCTTCTAATGAGAGTTTTGCAGTCATAATAAAGGCCTCGAGATTGCAGCTACAATAATCCCTATCGCGAGCATCACTCCAAATTGGAGATGTAGCATCGCGGTTCGTTTGATGCCAATGGCAAAGGCTGTGCGGTCAGTTGCTGCCAGGACAGAACGCACATTGGTAAATGCGAGGGGAAATGTGATCCAGACCAACAGGCTGAAAAATGGCAATACATGCAACAGCACAAAAATGGTTACCGCTATATAGCTTCCTATAAGTAGAAAAGCGTGGAAGCGCTGGCCAAATAGCTGACCGAAGCGCACAGGTAGCGTTAGCTTGTGAACTGCTACATCGTCCTGTATATCACGCGTATTATTCATGTTCAGGATAGCTACAACTAAAAAGCCGACTGGCACACTCGCTGCGAAAGCGAGCCAGGACCAGCGTGGAATCTGTACGTAGTAAGCTCCCCACGTCATAAGAAATCCCATCGCGATGTAGACCAGGATATCACCCAATCCACGAATAGCGAACTGGAATGGTTTGGCGCTATAGAAATAGGCTATCGTCACACCTGCTAATCCAAATAGAATGATAGCGGGTCCAACCAGATAGATCAGTACTAGACCAAGCACAGCAGCGATGACAATGCAACCAATTCCGCCGGCAAGCACCTGCTTAGCTGTCATTTCATGACGAAAAATGACGGTGCTAGCTCCCAAGGATCCAGAATGATCAAGCCCATAGTGGTAGTCAAAGTATTCGTTGAAGTAGTTTGCTGCTATTTGTAAAAACAGGCATGAAAGCAACGTAACCAGGAAGACTGCAAAACGAAATGCGCCCTCGTACGCTGCAACCGCGGTACCAACTAATACCGGGCTTACCGCAGCAGTTAATGAAAATGGGCGTGCCGTTTTTACCCATACTTTCCAGAAAGCCGGTTGGATTTTTTTCTCTGTTCGTGCCTGCACATTTCCCAGGCTTATTTCGTTCTTATCCATATCGTCTCGCTCTTCAAAGGGTATGTATTGTTGATTCCTTATATTAAGCATAGTTCGCCTGAGCTAAAACGTCAAATCCTCCACACTCTTACGAAAATAACTCGCTTGCGAGCCAAAGCAGGTGAAAAAGCGCTTTTGGAAGTTGCTATTTGCATAGCAGCGATAACCTTGACAAGGATCCTATCTGATAGTTATGCTTAATTCAGCAATACAAACAGTATGCTTTGGTTTGATGGTAAATGAAAGATCTCTATGACATGCAAAAAATAGCTGTTACAGGCTGTGCCAGTCGCTTCGCAAAAGTACTCTTACCGCTTCTAGATAACGACCCGAACATTGAAGAGATCATTGGAATTGACCTAGTTCAACCCGCTGCAACCTATAAAAAATTAGAGTTTCACAAGCAAGACATTCGTGATCCTGCTACCAAAGAAACACTAATCGGATGCGATACACTTATACACCTGGCTTTTATCGTCGGGCGTCCCTATAGCATGCCTCTCGCCGAGGCTGCTAGCATTAACCTCGAAGGCACCTGGAATGCATGCAGAGCTGCAGCGGAGGCAGGGGTTCGCAAACTAGTAGTCAGTAGCTCTGTTGCTGCCTACAGTACGTTGCCCGATAATCCTGTACCAGTCACAGAAGATACCCCTCTGCGTGGACTTTATACCGATTTTTACTACAATCAACACAAACATGCCAATGAAATCTGGTTGGATTGGCTGCAACTGGCTTTTCCCCAACTCATCATCTCCCGTCTACGCCCGTGTATCGTAATGGGACCCAATCAATCATCCGCAGCATCGTACATTCAGCCCAACAAAACGCACTTCACATGTCCTGGAGCGTATCAAATTCGTCTGCAACTGGTTCATGAGGATGATCTAGCAAACGCTTTCTATGTTATGGAGCAAAACGATCTGCCTGGCGCCTATAACGTCGTTGGAGATGATCAGGATTCTATGCCTGGCATAGCCGCTGCCGCAGGGTTGCACGTCATCGAAATACCTGATGAAACGATGATCCAGGCTGTGAAATCTTCATGGGAAAATGGAGCAACTGCCTTCGGCCCTGAATGGCTAGGAGAAGGCACACTGATCTGTTCCAATGCAAAACTGAAAGCCACCGGAAAATGGACTCCGCGGTACACGACCACTGAGGCCTTTATAGCAACCGTCAAAGCGCTAGAATGATGTATCCTAGATACCCGAAAGATTGTTGTATACTGGAGAAACTAACACATTACGACAAGTAGATTTGGAGTTGATTCATGTCCATTCGCATTGATGTATGGTCTGATTTTGTTTGACCCTTTTGCTTTTTAGTAGCCTCCAGTTTGGAGAAGCTTCAAGAACACTTTGATATTGATATCCACTGGCGATCGTTTGAACTAAGACCCGCGGGTGCACCCCCTATGCCAGCTGAATACCTCAAACGCATCGAGGCATCACGTCCTATGTTTAACAAAAGGGCACGAGAACAGTATGGATTGGAAATAAACTCCGGTCCGTATGGTATCAATAGCCGTCCCGCGTTAGTTGCCGACAAGTATGCTGAGTCACAAGGAAAAGGCGAGGCTTTTCATAAGGCTGTAATGGATGCCTACTGGCAACAAGCTCGCTCGATAGAAGATGCTAATGTGCTGAAAGAGATTGCGGAGCATGTTGGTCTCAAAACCGAGAACTTCGAGGCTGCGCTAACAGACCCTACATACGATGCAGAGGTATCAGCAGATATCGAGTTGGCACGCGAGTACAGGCTGGATGGGGTGCCTGCGCTCGTTTTTGCTGAAAGGTACCTTGTGGTAGGCGCCCAGCCTTACGATACGCTGAAACAGGTTGTCGAGAAGGTTCAAGAGGAAGATTAGAATTATTCCTCTTTTTTGGCTGTAACGATAATTCCTTCGATCTCATTTGCCGTAAGAGGTTCCAGGTCGATACGTCCACCTTCTATGGTGAACATCAAGATTTTCTTCTGAGTTTGAGGGCCTGTTTCATCATGTATGAAGTCATGCAGCACTTGAGCAATGTTGTGCGCTGCTACTGCTGCTCTTTCTCCACCTTTCGTCACGCCTATAGCGACGAGTGCTGGTGCAGCCGAGTCTTTCGGTTCGATTAAGTAGACATCCACATCGTGTATGTGCTTCAATTGGTTTTCGAGAATTTTAAGATGTTCCTCTGTATCTGAAAAAAATTCAATCGTGATGTTTGATATATCCAATCTTTTTTCCTGCTTCTTTCCTACTCTCTATTGCTAGAGCTTTGTTTGTGTATTGCTCGCCAGGATATTTTACACGAAGCGTGTTTGAGATGCAATATAGCTTTAGGTGGAGATCTCTCTTGCAATCAGAAATACGTAATGTAACAGTTGCACATTTGTAGAAAGCAAAGTACACTTGAAATATGGATGGTTCACGAGTAGATTTACTTCACGATTAACATGAAAGGTTGGGTCAGCAAATGAAAAGAGTTTTGAAGTGGACTGCAGGGCTAGTTTGTACTATTGCTATTGTAGGATCGATTGTCTTTTCTCCTTTAGGCCATGGCGGACCAAAAACTCCAATTGCAGGCCATGGCGGACCAAAAACTCCGATTGCAGGTCACGGCGGACCAAAAACTCCAATTGCAGGTCACGGCGGACCAAAAACTCCAGTATTCTAATCGGTGAACAAGTTTTAATGTCGAACAACTGACCGCGCTAATAAGCCCGGTCAGTGTCTTTTTCCACATCAACCTGATTTATTGTAGTTAATTATTGACGTGTTCCATTTAGAAGTTGAAGATCAATGCCTAAACGTTCAAGCATTTCATGATCGAGTGGCGCCTGTGTATGAGGTGCTATATAAAGTGTTGCAATTGGTGAAATTTGAGTTTCAGGAAGCTTTGCCAACGGGACATTTTCAATACCTGGATCGAAGATAGAGTATTCAGCCGCCTCATAAATGATTGTAGGATGGGTGGCATCATAATACTGGCATAAATATTCGGTCAGCACGCGAAGACCGCGTGTACTATCTGGTTTCAGGCTGAAAATCAGGTCTCCAATACAACCGATTTGCCACAGAATCAATGCGCATCCCGTATCGAACTTGCGTTTGTGGATCAAGAAATCAGTCGCTTCGAAGCTCTGACATCCTGTTGTGGCAGGATCAATACCCAGGTCGGCGAATAAACAATCCTCTGTGGAAATTCCTGGCAACATCTTAGCGCTGTACCCCTCGAGTCGTGCCTGCTTCATCGCTTCATGCGACGGGTATACAAAGATTCCCGGATGACCATAAAATGCCGCACAGACTCTTAAACCCTTACGAACTTCACAAAGGATGCGTTCAATCATAGCCTCGTAAGCAATCATACGGGACTCGCCCTGTTGATAGCAAGGATAAAGCGACTCGGCCGACGAATTGATGTCTTTGATCCAATCGGCCATTATAGGATCATAGACCAGGAACAATACTTTTTCTGCTTG
>DATMNR010000363.1:0-5264 GCA_035568795.1 Ktedonobacteraceae bacterium | reverse complement strand
GTGGGCACTCGCAAGACAATCCGTCCGTTCACTGAGCGATGACCGAGGCGATCATGCTTGGTGTCCTCGTGCTGCGTTGCGATCTCATAGCCGAGAAAATGCGCTGCTTCGGTTTGCGCATGGGTGATGAGCGTCTTTTCCTGGGATAGTTCCAGTTTGAGGTGATCGCGCAGAAACGCTCCCAGTTGCCGCTTGATGTCTTCCGCTTCTTCCCTTGGCCCAGCGAACCCAAGGAGGGTGTCGTCCGCGTATCGCACATAGCGGAGCCGCCGGTAGTTCGCATCGGAGGGGTCACGTCGAGGCAATCGCTGCAGCTGTTTGCCCAAGGCTTTTACCTGCTGTTTGTCCCCTTTCTTTCGCGCACGGTACTGGCGGGTTTGGAGAACGTCGTACTGAGGGTTCGTTCTCCGCGTTGCTCCTTGAGTGTAGGCTGGAATGAGCACCTGTTCGACGTATGTGTCCAGTTTGTCCAGGTAGATATTCGCGAGGATGGGTGAGACCACACCGCCCTGTGGGCTTCCACTGAGCGTTTCGTGATAGCGCCAGTCCTCGAGATATCCCGCCTGGAGCAGGTTCCCGATAAGTCGGAGAAACCGATTGTCGTGAATTTTTTCTCGTAGCGTTGCCAGCATGACCTCATGGTCGAGCCGATCGAAGCACGCAGCGATATCGCCCTCCACGAACCACTTCGTTCCTGTCCACGTGTTCTTCACTGCGCCCAGTGCCGTGTGGCACCCACGCTCAGGACGGAACCCGTGAGAGCTTGAACTGAACTGCGGTTCGTAGTACGCCTCAAGCATCTGCCGAAGCGCCTCTTGAAGCAGCTTGTCCGTCCACGAAGGGATGCCCAGCGGCCTGCATTTCCCATTCTTCTTGGGAATGTAGACACGTCGGACTGGTGTCCATCGAAAGCGCTCATGGCGGAGATCGTCGATGAGTTTCTCAATTTTCTCCAGTTTCATCCCGTCTACGGTCTCTCCGTTGCTGCCAGCGGTCATGGCGCCGTCGTTGGCATACAGACGGGCATAGGCCCGCAGGTACAGCGTCGGATTGTACAGCAGCCGATAGATGTTCTCCAGAGGCAATCCGCGTTTGCCTCGTTCATGGATGATATTCAGGACTGTTTCAGCATCCCGCATCTCGCTTGCTTCCCTTTCTGAATATCGTGGTCACCTGTGACCCTTCGCCCTGTGCGCGTCTCTCACGCGCTCCCTGGTGGAGCGTAACTTCCACGACTACTATGGTCACTCCGTCACCGTGAGCCTCTCGGCTTTTAGGTGATCCCATGGTACGTCACTCAGGTACGTCATAGTGCAACGTAGGTGTTCCGTTCGTTTCCTTCAATGACCTCGTTGGCCATCGCTCCCTGCTCTCAAGGATGCAACACACACGCATCTTATATGTTGCAGAGCGGGATGCCGTTCTCAGACGCTCTAGCGGCAGAGGCAAAAGCTCTCTGGAAACTGGACTTCAAGCAGTCTCGCTTTCACCATATTGCACAGGTCTTGCGGTGCAGCAATCACAGCGTCAAGATTGTCCACCGCTTCATGGGTATGCTATTGTCCCCTCTGCCTTTCGACTTCAGGTAAGCCCATCGACCTCAGGCATATTCCTTGAAATGCCGCCCGACTATGTCGGGGATACCTCAGTGCGCCACATGGCGCACATGCGCTTCTGCATGCGGTAAACTGCCACCTCTAGTCTTTTCCAGGGGAGCCGTTCCCAGGCCACATTCGGTTGTGCCGACGGATTGCCATTCATGCTACTCGTTCCTCTTTCTTCCATGTGATCGTGTCTACGTCTGCCTTCCTTCTAAGGCTTCTTAGACAATCCCAACATCAGCGACTTGCGGTTGGCACCTGCTCATCGGATCGACCGCCGATGAGAGTCTACTGATGGTTATCTCGTTCCGAGAAGGTGTTTTGCACTGCTTTAGACTCGCACTTTCCGCCGGGGTTCTTCCGAGGAGGAATGAGTCAATGGACAAATTGCTCATCTGCTATCCTTGCCCTTTTGGGCCAGGTCTGCTAACCTGCGTAGACCTGTTTAGCGTGACGACGGTTCTCGTGCATTCGTGCTCCTAGTCATGGCAGCCAGCTAGAGGCGTCACCGCATCAGGTTTACGGTTTATCCCCGTTACCCCCCGCTTTACGGTTTGAGAGCCAGTCGTCCCGTAGGGGTGTTGCTATCCGTCCCTCCTTGGCGGGGAAGGAATTGCGCCTTCCGTCACCTTCTCAGTTATCGAAGATGTAATTCTTCGCCGCTTTCCCCCGTGTTGGTACACAGTTTCAAGCGAACGAGCCGCACTGTCCGGTCGCTACCGCAGGGGTGTTGCTATCAACCTATCATCTGGTTGGTGAGGGATTACACCTCACATCAACTCTTCAGTTGTCAAGAGTTTCCTTGCCGCCCATCCCCCATCGTGTTCTGGTGGTTTCGGGCGAACGGGTCGCACCTAGATTAGAACAAGTATACCAAATTTGAGGGAGATTTACAAGAAGCTCTAGAGACTGAAATATAGGTCAACTGACACTCTTCAGGTTTTTCAAAAGGATGTATACTCGATGCTAGAGTAAGAAACATCGTTAAATGCACAACATTTCAAAAGTGATCTTGTAGATATTATTTCTTCTCAAAGTATCCTACACTTTACAAAAAGAGTATTAGCATCGATCCTGGACATCTGTGAAAGTAAGTGCAACCTCCGAAAGGAGTTTAAGCATGAAACAGAAAGCATTCGGCACATTAAGTGTCACTGAAGAAGAACGACGTCTTGCATTACAAGACACCTTCGCTGAACAACTATCTCCTGCCGCCACGAGAAGAGAGATACCATGTAGTGCGCTTAGCGTCCCGCAACTCGCTGCACAATGCATGAAGGAAGTAGATAACTATCATCGGGGTGAACCATACACAGATGTATACGGCGTCGAGCTTTTACACCGTGCAACTGTGCAAGGCGATCAGGAAGCCTGGACATGGATACAACACTGTTTCAGCGGTCTTGTGCTTAGCTGGTTGCGTCATCATCCTTATAGGGAATCTGCTTGTCGCTTTGAGAATGAAGAGAACTATGTTGCTCAGACCTTTGAACGCTTCTGGCAAGCTACCACATTGACTCAAAAGGTGGAATTCAACACACTTGCGGCTGCGTTACGTTACCTGCGCCTGAGTCTAAATGGAGCCATCCTCGATTCACTACGAGCGAAAGCGCGATCCAGAGAAGTCCCATTACCAGAGCCAGGAGAACTGGGGGAGCCATATATTGAAGATGTAACTTCTAGCAGTGAGGTATGGGAGATTATCCAATCTATGCTTCCCGACAAGCGTGAGCAGCGGCTGGCCTACTTGCTCTTCTACTGTGGTCTTAAAGCAAGGGAGATTGTGCGTTATCTTCCGCAGGAGTGGAGCGACGTACATGAGATCTATCGCTTGCGCAGGAGCATCACCGCACGGCTACTTCGCAATGCAGATCAATTGCGATGGCGGTTAAGCTAAATATACTTATGAGTCATCCCGAATTTTCGTGGACCCCTTCGAGCCGCCTGAGAGTAGGAGAATAGGGTCATCCAGGAAAGGCAAAATGTAGTCAAAAAAGGCCTCCTGAGCTAGACTGTTGAAAATGAAAACACAGAAAAAGCTCAGGAGGTCTTTACAATGATACAGTCCAAGTATGACATACTTCAAGAAAAGGAACACGATCTGCAGCAAGCCTCGCAGGAAATAGCTCAAGACCTTGAAGTCTTTCTTTTCCCGTTCGTGTCAGTGCTCGATACGCTACTAGATAAGAGACTGGTACGAACACTGGTGCAGTGTTGTGTTGCCATCATCCGTTTCAGGAATACCAAACAAGGATTACTATTGAGCGAACTTGGGTCCTATATGGATGGATATCGTGGTCTGTCCAAAACAGCGACAGCAGGAACGAAAAGACTCAGCAATCTGCTTCGATCCCTCAAATGGAGCATTCTTCAAATTGATCGCTATGTGCTCAAAGAAGCAGATACAGAGGTCAAAAGACTCAAAGAGCAAGGGAAAAGCATTCTCTGTATGTGGGATGGGAGTGTGATAGAAAAACCAGAAAGTCACACAATCGAGGGATTGTGCCCGGTTGTCTCAAGTAAAGCCAAACGACTGAATCGCTCAAGCAAAGGGCTCGTGTTCAATTTTCCGCCCAGAAAACCGGTGACGGTGGCAGCAATGCAGTGGACAGGTGCACTCATTGCAGGAATGGAAGGGATGATCCACGTAGCACTCATGAGTTGGTGGAGCACGAAGGGAGCGGATGCGACAAAACTGAGAGCTCAAGAAGAAGCTCTGCTGAGAACCTGTGTGAGGCAATGGGGAGATATTCTGCTTCATATCTTTGATCGTGGATATGCTTCAGGCCCTTGGATTCAAGTCCTTCAGGTGTTGAAAGGACGATTTGTGATGAGGTGGAAAAAAGGGCATTATTTCGTCGATGCAAGCGGGCAAGAGAAGAAAGTATGGCAAATAGGGCAAGCAAAGAAGTCTTTCTCGCACACACTCATTCATGATGTGCATACGGGTGCAAAGATGCCCTGTGATATCTGGTGGGCTCCCATACGACATCAGGCCTATGCGTATCAACTGTATCTCGTGAAAGTTCGCGTGAAGAAAAAGGTGTGGTACCTGGTAACCAATGAGCAAGTGAAAAAAGAAGATCAGGCGTGGGAAATTGTTTTTGCCTATAAAAGGCGCTGGCAAATCGAACTGAGTTTCCGTTACGGAAAATGCGAGTTGGCTATGGAAAGCCCACGCTTATGGTCGTTTGAAAATCGCCTCAAACTGCTGGGCATCGTCACTCTCGTGTATGCCTTTCTTCTTCACCTGCTCAATCCAAGGTAGAGTCGCCTCGTCTCGTTGGTTCTCCATCTGAAATGCCATCGAACCGGAAAACGCTGCCGAGAAGTCATCGCGCCGCTGTATCGATTGCGTTGGGCGATCAGTCGTCTTTGGGACGACTATCACCCCACTCTTGGGAGTCTTTTCCCTCCTCAGATCGAGACGATTCGGGCTTTGGCATCTTTCAGATGCTAGAAAGGTTCTCCGAAAATTCGGGATGACTCATAACTCTGCGACCTTTAGGTCGCAAGTCTAATTGTTGCATCATTCCGTAAGCTGATTGTGATAGTATCACTCTATCCTGTGACTGATTTGTTATAGGCGCCACATAGGCTGTAAGAGAAAGGAATAATAAACATGACAGATAAGAGCGACTTCGAGCGTTATCGTGCAAACTA
>DATMNR010000362.1:0-4180 GCA_035568795.1 Ktedonobacteraceae bacterium | reverse complement strand
TCTCAATGGTGGCGAACGCGTGATCAGGGCGACTCACTTGCAGTAGCACAACACTTAGCAGATATCGTCGGAATCGACTACTACCCGCGTCACGCGCTGACGACCCTTGGAACTAAAACAGTGTACCTGGATGGAAGTAAGAATCCCTGGCACCAGCAGAGACGGAAGCAATTATCCATATGGACTCGAACTCATGGACAAAAGCTTATGGTTGCTGAGGGACAGTCAGAACCATGGGAGGCAGTGACAATCCCACCCAATCCATATAGGCAGGGTATGTACAGTTGTTTGCCAGAACGGGTTATCACCAACTACAACACGTGTATGCGCTGGTCTCGACGAGAAGATCCCCTTTATGCATACCTATTTTGGGGAGCAGAGTATTGGATGCTCCGAAAGCAATGCGCTGACTCCAGCTATATCCAGGCATTTGCTCGAATCCTCGAAAATGCGTGAGCATATATCAACCTTTAGCTGCACTCGTGTAGGCATTTATCTCTTCCAGGAGAGCTTTTTGTACTTGATCGATATTCTGGTTACCATCTATCTCTCTCAATTTCTGCTGCTGGCTGTAGTATTCAAGCACCTGGACAGTTTGATTAAAGTAGATGACCAACCGTCTGCGCATTGCTTCGCCAGCATCATCTGGGCGCTGGTAGAGCTTACTTCCATCAAGATCACAGATGCCACTTACTTTCGGAGGATGATTTTTAACATGGTAAACATGTTGGTTTGCCTGACAGAAAACTCTACCACCTAGCCTCTGGAGTAACTCGCCACGAGAAACCTTCATATAAATGACCAGGTCGATCTTGCGATTGAAACGCTGAAGCTCTGCATCTAACGCTTGAGCTTGCACCAGCGTACGCGGAAATCCATCCAGCAACACACCATTCATGCTCTCAGGTTCTTCGACGTGACGTATAACCATAGGGATTGTAATATCATCGGGAACCAGTTCCCCAAGATCAACATACCTCTGAGCCTTTAATCCAAGCTCAGTCTGTTCTTCATATGCCTTTCTGAACAAATCTCCACTTGCAATATGTTTAAGTCCGAAAAGCCGGGTAAGTTTCTCAGCCTGAGTTCCTTTCCCTGCCCCCGGTGCCCCGATTAGAAGAATATCCATGGCTTTCCTCCAATACAAATGAGTCCACACGTCAAACGACACTTGAGAAGAACATATATAGGACTGTATCCATTATGCATAGTATAACAGATACTTCTTCCTTGTTAGAAAGTAGCATTCTGATATCACAAGAGCATCACTTTGTTAAGGCCTGGTATCACAACGAGAACACAGAGCAATCCTGTAATAGAAATTAGTGCGCAGGGCGCAGCGCGGCCACAATCATCGCTATCACACTAATGCCAAAAGAGACTAAAAACGCAAAATGAAGTCCGTGAAGGAAGATAGCAAGTGCTGCTGGATATTGGCTCATACCTCCACCATAAATGAATACTTGCATCATCGCAACCATTGGCACAGCGCTCAGAGCCAGAGGAAAGACAATAGCAATACTTAGCATTTGTCCAGTGTTGTTTAGCATTGTGAGGATGCCAGCTGCCGACCCTCGCTTATGTGGTTCAACAGAACTCATAATCGCGTTCGTATTGGGCGAAACAAAGAAACCAGAACCTCCTCCCATGAGGGCCATGTAGAGGGCAAGTAACCAATATGGAGTTGTTGGTGTAATTGTAGCAAGTCCAAGTAGCCCTAACGACGAGATACCCAACCCGACAGGTGCCAGAATACGTGATCCAATACTGTCTGATATCCTTCCGCTGATTGGACCAATTACCATAAAAGCTAGACCAAAGGGTATTAAGAGCAATCCTGCGCTCAGCGGGTCTTTTCCATAGGGACCTTGCAAGAAGAAAATGAGTAGAAACAGCACAGCGCCACGCGCAATACCATTGAGTAAACCGCTCAAATTTGCAAACAGGAAAAGTCGATTCTGAAAGAGCCGTATTTGAACCAATGGCTCCTTTATACGAGGCTCAATGATGGCAAAGAGAACCAAACTGATGAGACCTATGACAATAATTGTTTTGGTCACAAGTGGACTAAGAATCGGGAATGCAAGCATACTTAAGCCAAGCAACACACCAGTCAAGCCGATAGTGAGCGTAAATAATCCAAACCAATCAATGCGTTGATGTTTCGCAAATGTCAAAGGCTCGCGCAGCCGCCAGATACCCCAAATCAACCCAAAAATACCTAGCGGCACATTAAACAGAAAAACCAGGCGCCACGACCACTCTGTCAGTAGACCACCAATAACTGGTCCAATTAAGAAACCAGCAGCACCTGCTATCTGATTGATTCCCAGGCCTAATCCAACTCGTCCTTTACGAAAAGCATCTGTGACAATGGCAGTACTATTTGTCACTAATAAAGCTCCACCTACACCCTGGATGAGACGTCCCAAAATAAGATCGGCACCATGATATTGGGGTTGAGAGAGACCGGCAACGAGTGAACCAAGAACGAACACGGCAAACCCGCTATTATACAGTCGTTTACGTCCCCACATATCCGCGAGACGTCCGACAACTGGTGTCAGAACAGTAGTAACCAGGAGGTATCCCAGTAATACCCACATAATTGTAAAGAATGTAGCATTCAGATCAGCCATGATGCTGGGCAATGCTATCAGTAGCGCAGAACCTTGAATAGAGGCGAGCAGCGCTCCAACGGTTGTAACGGAAAGCGCAGTCCATTGATAACCATCTTTTTGCTGGCCAGGTTCAGTCTCGGTAGTGTGCGTTTCTTTAGTTGCTTTCACAGAAGTATCCGAAGATGAGAAAGGTGAAGTGCTCATTGAATATCCTTACATTAGCCGATCAACTTAAAATCTGTAACAGAAATCATGACGGGTTATTTTGCAACGAGAAGTTGAAGAGCAGGCAGAGCAGCTAGAATGCTGAGACGGTCAGCTTCACTAAGACGCTCAAGGCGACTTTTCAATGAGATCAGCCTTGCCTGTTGAAAAACAGCGACAGCCTGGCGTCCAAGCTCAGTTGGTGTAACCCAAACTGTTCGCCAGTTCACATTGTCATGGCTGCGATCAATATAGCCCTGAGCTAGAAGGCGTTTGACCATCGCTGTCGCGGTAGAAGGGGCTACAGCAAGATATTCTGCGATTTCCAGCATAGTGCAGCGTTTATGCTCGACCAGGACTTGTAAGAGTGATAATTGTCCGGGTGTTGCACGTAACTCGACCACATGTCGCCATTCAGGATCTACTTCTGATGCTTCATCCAGGGGAATATCCGCACGCAGGCGTCTCAAGAGTTTAGGAGCAATATCCAGAAGCGCCTCTGCTAAATCAACTTTCTTTTGCACTGAATTTTGTAGCATGTTCTTTGCTTCCTATTATCATTTCGATAATCTAAGTATACGATACTCGAAGTGAAAGAGATTAGTCAAGGAGTCCATCCACATAATCCGATTTGCCAGCAAGCCCTTTTTATGATAGTTACAGTCTGTTCTTTAGAGCGAATAAAGCAAATACAGAATAATTTCTGAAAAGTTTTGATAGGACTTTAGAAAAATAAGTTCGCGCTCGTTCTTGTTTTATGGTAACCTTGAGGTAATTATTATTGTTGGGTTACTTTTTTATGGAAACCTATCTTACTCTTTGAAAAGCAGGTAAGACATAGTGTAATAGAGGAGCCTCTTGAGGAAACAAAACAGGCGTTACCACTATGATTACATATCTGTGTTATGCTCGGACATATATGCTCAGAGTGAACGTTTGTGCTGGTGGGCTGCCCTGCTCCCATGATCTTCTATAAGCAAATTCGATCTTGCTAGAACCTTCCTTCACAGCCTGGAAGTGCCAGGAATGGCTTCCACCATTACCAGGAGTGCTCCCAATGGGATCAAAAGAATTGTCGAGTAGTGTGCATGCTGGTTCCCCGCTTGAAATCGGATTCCAGCGAAATCCCGTTGTGGGGTTTTCATGGAGGATTATCACGAATTCCTCCCCAACATGCAGCTCAATTTTATTCCCATTGGAGTGTTCGTCGAATTGCAGCATGGATATTCATCCTGAAAGGCATCTACCTAAACAACTAACCGGAAGAATTATACCTCAATCAAGACATAATTTGCTCTGACCTCTTGCTTTTGGCGAATGGAGCTAAAAGTCAGATATTAAAAAGCAAGACAATG
>DATMNR010000361.1:0-2966 GCA_035568795.1 Ktedonobacteraceae bacterium | reverse complement strand
CAGCAGCGGTTGCTGTCGAGGCAGGCTCGGATTTATTGATGGGAGCTTCTACTCCTGCAGATGTCGCCAGTATGATTCAAGGCATCAAACAGGCAATAGATTCAGGGATGATTAGCCAACAACGTATTGATGATTCGGTTCGTCGCATTTTGATGCTCAAATACCAAATGGGGTTACTTCCTATACCAAATAACTAATTCAAATCGTCGTAGAATAAAAAACAAGTTCCTTCAAAGGATGTGTATATGTTACATTCAAGTACAACCAATACTGAGCGAGATAAACTTCTAACCACGTTTGTAATATGCATGGTGGTAGTAGAAACGATACTGGTCACAATGGCATTGGTACCACCACTGTTATGGACACGATTGTTGCCAGGTTCTACAAGTGCAGCATTGTATGGGCCGTTCCCACCAATCCTTGCACCTATTATTCCTGCGCTCATTTATCTTGTTCCCACAGCAGTAGGCTTTTTATGCCGTAGCTGGCAATGTGCACTTCTTTATGCTACTCTACCGGCATGGATAGGATTAGGGCTCTTTGTGATTGCCGCCTCATTCAAAGTTGGCGCCTTCTACCTGGTCTCACCCACGCAGGTTACAGCGAATGTAAGCACACTAGAACTTTTCGCTGCATTAGGCGCTATTGGCTGGCTCGGACGTTTTATATTCAAAATGCAATAGCTCGTAATGAAAGTAAAACAGAAAACGCTGCTTCGGCCTCTCAGGTTAATTCATTTGGGTGGAGAGCAAGTCAATGGTTCTGAAGCAAGTGTAGAGGATAGCATGATGAAGAGTGAACAAGGTAACAAAGAAACGAAGGCCGTGAAAGAACCAGAAAACGCAATTGAAATGACAGAATCAGTTTCTGATGAAATAGCTACTCTACTTGACAGTATTTCGGAGCCTGATATCCCGCGAGGAGAGAAGGGTGCTCGATATCTGCTAAAGCGCACACCCACGAACTATCTGCTTAACCAGGCATATGGATTATGGGTTTTCGTCTCCTTATTCATCCTCACTCTGATCATGACGCGCAAAGTATCTATCACTCAATATGGTGTCTACGCTATCGCAATGGCAGCTTTTAACACTATTGCGTATATCGTTGCCTTTGGTTTAGAAGATGCTACAACAACCTTTGTTCCACGCGTCCTTACGGAGCATGGCCGCGCTTCGGCGGCTCAACTTGTGCGACGACTGCTTTCAATACGTTTGGCTATTCTGCTCATTAGCGTTGTGCTCATGCTATCTGCTTTACCAGTACTGGCAACAGTCATTTCAGCCATTCCTTTTTCTGGCTCAGCGGGCATAGCCACGGGACTGCGCGACCCAAGTCTACTAGGACATATCACACCCATTGCAATATTTGTTTTGGGAAACGGTATCGCAAGCCTTTTAACGGCTGTCTATGCATCTCAAATGCGGATGCGCATTGTATTTATTGTGGGAAGTATCACTCAACTCCTGATTCTTGTACTTAGTTTCATTACATTACAACTTGGTTGGGGTATTGACAGTGTGCTCTGGTTGCAAGCAATTTTCGCAGTGTTAAATGCGCTCATCTTCACGCTTTGGCAAACTCCACTTCTGCTCACAAGAGGTTCCACCTACACGCAACCAATGAAGCCTGTGATGCGCGTTGGCATCGCTGCCTGGTTAACGAACATGGTATCTGGAGCACTGCTTAAGCAGGTATCCATCATCTTACTCGCCTATTTTACGGTCTCGGTTGCACAGATTGCCTATTTCAATCTTTCTTTTCAGTTGGGGCATGCAGCCAGCCTCTTGCTTGTTTCAGGATTCGGTGGTGTTGCAGGATCAGCGCTTGCCGCAGCATTTGTGGGTATAGATCTTGAACGCCTTGCACGCACCTGGCAAACACTTATCAAGGTCGAAACATTGTTAGCTGCACCAGTACTAATTTTTTGTCTCTTTAACGCTCAAGCTATTGCCCATATACTCTATGGCAGCAATTATGATCCTGTGGGACCATTACTGGCTCTTTTCCTCTTTTTCAACATCATTACACGTATCCTTGGCACAACCATTCACCAATCAACATTGTATGTGCTGGGTAAATCAAGACTGGTTGTACTTGCTCAATTTATTGGCTTGATAGCTGTGATAGCGTTAGGTATAATCCTCATTCCACACTGGGGACCAGCAGGAGCGCTGGTAGCCGATGGTTTCTCTCAAATCATTACAGGTGGCATACTCCTTACATATCTCTCGAAAGATTTGCCAGAAAGATATCCGATCGGGTTTACATTGCGCATATTACTGGCATTAACGCTTGCTGCGCTGCCAGGAATCATCTGGCACCCATCTGGTCGCTTCCCCCTGGTGATGGCCGGCATAGTGTTTCTGGTACTATCTTTAGGGTTCTTGCTAGTAATTAAACCCCTAAGTTCAAGAGATTTGGAAATGGTTGGGGAGGTAAACACATCGATGGTAAAGCGTTTGAAGTGGTTTGGAAGAGGTGCATAAGCGTTGGTAGCATTCCCTCATGGATTTGCTGCGAGAAATTGTTTAACAATGCTCCCCATACCAGCATGGCTTGATTGATTACCACAGTGCCAGGAAATTTCAAGAGTTGTGGGAGTAAAGTTTGTATAGTCTTGTATAAGATGGTAAGGATCAAAGTTCCACGTTGTCCAGTTCACCTGGTGTTGCTGCATGTAGTGAAGAAACGACCAAACTAACTGATTAGCCTGAGTAGTAGTGATATTCTCACAGAACACAAGATAATTGGCATTTGGTAAAAATGCCCATTCACCAATAAATACCGGATGATCTGCACTTTTATTTCCGAACGTCTGATCCCAGCCCCAGCTAGTTCTTCTGTGATTATCCCTGGCTGCGATCATTCTCGGATAATGCGACTATCGAAACAACGTCAATGAAAAGTAAGGTACCTGAACCACTCGATCCAATACTGCTAATCAACGCTTACGCCCAGGG
>DATMNR010000360.1:0-14749 GCA_035568795.1 Ktedonobacteraceae bacterium | reverse complement strand
GAAACCACACCATGTGGTGCTGTATCTTCTTCCAAGGGTTGATCTGCTGAAGATGCCATACCCATAAGCGGCACCGATACCACATTCAGCGTAACAGTACCCTCCTCCAATTGTTGTCTTGGAGCTGCTCTAAGTGTACCGCTCGCAGTAGTCAATATAGCACTAGTGTGGCTAACTTGTATGTTTTGCTGGCCCACTTGCGGCAGATGCACCTGATTCGATAATGATGAATCAGGAGCGAGTGATTGTTTACTTGAAAAGGTCTTTGTGTTAAGCCGTGGTCTTATCAGGTTCACAACCAGTAACGAGACGTAAATAAATACAAATAATCCATAAATCAATACCTCGTCTCCAATGGCAGAACGGTCGACTGCGCTTACAACGCCTATGCCTTGCGACGGTGAGACAAAACTGAGATAGAAAGGAGCATATAAGAAAAATGACAATGCAGTAAGCGCTGCAACAACCGTGAACACGTCCAATACGAGATCAATTCGAAAACGTGATTGATAGGCCATCCATTGCTGCAAACCAATACAAATGATAGCTAATGTCAGGTAGGTCGGAAAATCCCAACCATTCATGGTAAAGAGACCACCAAGGATCAGCGCCGTTACTCCAAGATTGAAAGGCAGACGCCAACCACTACCAAAAACACGCAATCCTCTCCCCTTACCATCCCCACCATATTCGAGAAAGAGATTAAATGCGAGAGCGATCGCTACAATCGTAAAGGCAAGTGCTAAAACATGTGCGTGAAAGCAAGACAGCAAGAAACTGAAAGCAGGAAACTCGTTAATAGTCTTATCGATGATACGTGTAGTATTAAACCAGTACTCTGGTGGTAAATCATCGTGTGCCTTCCACCACTGCTGTGTAGAAGCTAGATTACCTAGAACCTCACCCATGAGAATTGTGAGCAATCCAAATGGAATTGCACCAGTAAGAGATGGAAGAACTGTATCAGGTTGGTCAGAAGACATATCCTGATTTTGGCTATGACTAGTGATTTGTCGTCGCCTTAAGAATGTAGGCCGCAAGCGCTTTTCTGATGTAGCAGATGCTACAACCCTACTACTTCGTTGGTAGCGTGCCCAGGACACCACATTACTCGTAACTCCAAACAAATTCACGGCGGTCAAGCCAAAGAAAATACAGATTCCAGTGTTAAAGGCAATTGAAGGAGATTGTCCAAGCAATTTTGCCAGCATTGCTATGGTAAAGTGTGCATAATAATAGTAGTTGATAGGATAGCCTGAGAGCCACATATCATTGGGAGGGAAATGAGGGCTGCGCATTATTGCAGCCAGGAAGCCCTCATCCATAAACATTTCAAAATTCTGTATATTCGGCCCATATGATCGAATCCAACCAAGTAGAAATACCATGCCGAGGAAGATCGCTTCACAAACGATAATATAGAAAATATGCGCACGTACAAGAGCTACGAGAGCGTGTCGAACTCGTACAAATCCAATGATGCTGAACGCACATAAAATCAAGAGCACTATTGCAATAAATAATTGGCTGAAAGGCAATACTTGCACATACATCAAGGGTAACCAGACACAAAAAGCCAGCAAAGCTATGCCAATAGCCTTACTAAAGGCCCAGCCACGGTCCGGCAGATTATGAAATACGGTTATCGTGAGCGGAAGGCACAAAAGACCCAGCACCTCGACGAGTGCCCACATTTGAAGCAGTTCAACCATGATTACTCTCTAAGAAGATTCTAAGTCAGATCAGTTTTCGTCCATTGTAAATTGGCGCTTCACAAGATCTCTTGATCCATATATTAAAACACGTGTCCTACATCACAATTTTACGGATAATCTCGTGGATCGCTCCAGTCTATTGTAAGACGTACGAATTATCTCATATGTTCCTTTTTTGCGCTATAGGTCACTTAAAGTACTTCATAGATTGTGACACCTTGCGCACGATAAACAACACGCAGGGTATCACCAACCATGCGATCAAATTTATCCAGACCTGCTGTTGATTGTTGAGCATAAGCCTGTCGTTCCAAATCTCCCACATAAATATAGCGTACATGATAATAGCGTAGTAACGTGATCGCTTGAACCGCATCAGTAGTTGTGTAAATAATTCCGATATCGGTTACTCGATTCAACGGTTGATCCGAGTAGCGTTGTTCACCAACATGATCTGCCCAACCCAGAACATCAGGCAGTCCACTGTAAATTGAGACACGATTAAACCATTGATAGGAGACAGGAGCAGCGGCCTCCAGAATGACAGGAGAGCCAGCAATGTTTTCATTGAGCCATGCAATCGCCCTGGCATCTCCTGGATACCAGGCCTCTATGAAGGCCAAACCATTCAACGTTGGTGTGTAATGGGCGCTCTGAACAGGGGGCTGTGCAGCAATCCAGACCTGGTGATCATGAATCCTCGAAGTCGTTCCTTCAAAAAGAAATACTGAACCTCCCAATACCAGTAGAATAAAGATTACGAGCCAGACCTTTCGCACTTTTCCTCTCAAGAGGTTCCATAGTTGCTGCACAGCCAGTGCACCACCGATAGCGAAGCATAGCCAGGCCTGCATCGAAAACTTGAAGACGGTATTCATTCGCTCGTAATCGCCACCATCCAAAAAATCTCGCACATATGATATCTCCAGCCCCAGACTGATGCATAAACCTGCGAGCAACAAAATATAAGTAAAACGAGCTTTTGTATCAAACGTACTACTTCTAGCGACCTTGATATTTTGAACTGCACCTGTACTTGTAAGAGTTTCGAATACAAGTGAATCTTCCTGTTCCACAAATGTAGAAGCTCCTTTTACGGGCGTGAAGTTAAACCTGGCATCTTTCAATTTCACAATAAAAAGGAACGTGCCAAGACAAATGGCCAGAGCAAGTAATACCTTTGTTCCAAGTAACCCTGCAATAACTACTACAATACCAGAGATCACTATATACACTGAAATCCATCGAGTCGACAAACCTTCAATCGCAAGTAAATATTTTCCTTGTATCCTTGCTCGTGAATTCCTCATTCGCATCCACCAACGATAAAATTCAAACAAAAAAAAGCTGAGCGCAATAAATATCCACAGTCCAGAGATGGTCAGGTAATAGTTCAAATCTGTTCCCTGACTGACTAATCCCAACCCATTCACATAAAGTTGTTCATAAGTAGCATAGAAAGGTATGTAAAATAAGTAGCCAAGGCCGCACAAACTTACAACCAGTATAAGAGTGAATCCGACTGAAAAAAATAACTCACTTTTAGGTTTATCCTTGTGTTCTTGTAACTTGCGCAGGAGCAGCACAGTGCCCAGTAACAAAGCATAGACAGGTATATCCCAGGGATTTACACAGGCAATCGTACCAAAGGTGAAGGCTGCGAGTAGATAGAGCAAAATATTCCCCGACCTGCGTTCGCCAGACCTACCATTTCGCTCATCGCTTGCGAGTAGCAGCGATCCCACAACTCCCAGCATCAACACCGCAATGGGTAAATCAATGACATGCGGATGTAAATCGGCAAATAGAAAGCTCCAAAAAGGAAACTCGTTGATAGTAAAAGGTATTATACGGCTGCTACGCCAGTAATCAAAATTTGGTGGTTGTAATTTTGCGAGCAGAGCCAGGAATTGATCTTTAAGTTGTAGTATTCCATCAAAGTTCCCAATCAATGCTGCGAAATATCCGCCCAATAGAGCTATGGGTAATCTACGCGCAAAGCTGTAAACCAATGTCACTACGCTTGTAAACGTCAATGCAAATAATGTTGGAATAGCCAGATTAAAAGCAACGCCAGGCATAATTCCTGTCAGCTTGATGCATGCACCAAAGATCACATAACCATAGTAGTAGTAATTAATATAACCACCTGCAAACCATGGATCATACGGTGGCATATAAGGGCTGCGCAGGACAGCATTAAGAAAAGCCAGTTCCATTGGCTTTTCTCCACCAAAATAGACGTTCCAAAGATCGGGATTGAGAGAACGAATATACACAAATAACAGGAATGCTAATGTGAAGATTGCCTCTTCGATTAACAGCAATCGCCAATGCTGGAGTAGAAATGCTTTAAGAGTTTGTCTCTGCCATACAATAAGCACAATGGATAGCGTAAAAAAAAAGACAAGCACGATCAACGTAGAGAGATGACTGAAAGCAATGAGATGCAAACAGGCCAGGATCCATACGCAATAGGCAAGCAATAGTATACCCAACGTCTTTCCGTAAATGTAGCCACGATCTCTTAATCTATGGAAGACTAAGAACACAAATGGATAAGCCAATACGCCTAATAGGGTAAGCATTAGCCACCAGATCAAAATTGGAAACGAATTTGAGAAGCTATTTGCTGGAAACTGCACTCCAAATGGCGGAGATTGTTGATTATCAGATATTTGTTGAGCACTCAGCAATAAGGAGCGTTGGGCGCCCGAGAGATTTGCGCACAGTGTTGGCAATTGTATCCCTTGCAAGAGTTTAAGAAAAAGCTGGTCCGATGTATAAGGGTATGGATTGTCACGCACAAAGATACGAGATGTTGGGTGATCAAAGACTGAATAGCTCTCGTCGGCACCGCTATCGTTGAGCGTGATACCAAGCAAGTTGGGGTGATTCTCAAACTGCGCCGCCAGGTGAAAACCCAATTGCCCGCTGAAAAGTAACTGATAGTAGTGAATAGTGAGTGGATAACGACACGGCAAGCGCGGAATAGATTTATCCAGACGATCGCTGGCCATAGTTATTGCAGCTACAGACGGCAATATGTTCGCCAGTTGCTGCGCTTTTGCTACAGTATCGTCTCCATATAGATCCAGCCCTTGTTGTGGTTGACCACTGGCATCGACATAAGAAGCCTGATGATATATAGAGGGATCATGATTATCGACAGCGACTGGTAATGCATCATCCCACTGTTCGTAGGTCAAGACACTGCCAGGCTTCAAATGAGCGTAAATCCAGCGCGATGCCTGAATACGTGTATTCGGCTGGCTATATACATTCAAGAGAGCCAGCCCCTGAAACATCGTTCCGAAAAGCACAATCACTATTGCAGTATACGGCAGGGTTTTTACAATCAAACGAATTGTTGCTGACCTGGTGACTCCTGAATTCGCTCCATCCGTCCTCGTACGGACGTATTTCACAAACGCTATTAATACACTTGCCGCTATCAATGTAAGAAACGGATAAAGAGGCAACATATAGCGCATAAATTTTACATAAAAGCTCCCTGTAATTGCGCCATAAACTATTACCCAGGAAAGCACAACAAGCCATAGTCCTGCACTGCGCTTCCATATTCGCCAACCAAGCCAGATGAAACCAGCTACTACCGCCAATCCAAGTGTTAAACCCATACCCCAAAAGAGTATATTCTGTGCCTGGTAAAGAAATGGTATCGTTCCAGCAAATTGCCGCACATAGGGATAATCAAGCGACCCACGCGCAAGACTACCCTGTTCGGAAACTTGTTGGATAAACTCCCTCATATCCAACAAGGCATATGGCATGGCTATAAGAAAAGAGACTAGTGTAGCAATAACTATATAGATAAATGGCTTCACAATTGAGAAAATACTCTGCCTGTACCAGCGCATAGCAAGCGCAACTGTCAAAGGTACAACCAGAGGGGCAGCACTGAATTTTGTTGCAAGTGCCAGTCCATAGCCAAGTCCAGCTAATATAGACCAGCGTACAGGCTTGTCAGTATCAACCAAGACTACACAAGCGAGTACTGTCAAAGTGACGAAGAACAGAAGCATCGTATCAACGGTATAGAAATGTGAAAGCTGTATTTGTAATGGCGTGAAGGCGACCAGAGCAGCAGCAAGAAGAGCTACTGACCAAGCATATTTTCTACCTGGGGTGCGATCATTGGTCAGCAGCAAGCCTAAATAGCCTATCAGAAGAATAGTTCCGGTATCAAAAAGAGCATTAATAACACGTCCTGTCAATGTAAGATTGGCAAAGGTGACAAAAGTCGGGAAAATATGCGAGAGCACATTACCTGTTGTTGCTAGTAAGTATAGCGGGAATGAGCCATAAGCGAAGAAATGCGGATTAAGCGGTGAAACGGTGGGATCCAGGAATTGTGCCAGACTCTTAGGCCACGACAATTGAACAACATGAAAGAGAATCTGTCTCTCATCTGGATGGAAGTTGTTACCCAGAGCAAAAGCTGCTCCATACAAACGAATCAAAAGCTGAGAGCGTGCCTGAATCTGATCCCAATCAAGGCCATACAAACGTAGTGCCAGACCGAGAAAGGCTATACCAAACAATGCCAGTGGGCGCCAGCGTATCACTATCTTCAACTCGAACAGTCTCTTCCTCCCACCCAGCAAAGGAGGGACATACACTGCTTATCCAGAGTCCAACCTGAATAACTCCGCATTAGTATAGTGAGTATGTCATGATGGGTCAAGAGAAAGTGTGAATTTTACACAAAAATCACATTTTATTTCTGTTCTTGCTGAGCCATTCGTAGCTACAAACTTTCCAGCAAATATTCTGCAATTCTTTGCCACATATTACATAATCGCCCCCAAAAGTTCTGCCATCGAGATGTCAGAGCTAAACCAAAACCACCTCCAACTGAAGTGAATGTAGGGTCCCAAAAATCTTCATCGGACTGCCAGTAACTTCGTGCTACAGGGTACGGAGCGACAAGAACATCTCCCTGCTCAGCAAACTCAGGCTGTGACGCTAATCCTACAGATCTCTGATGACGCTGAACATATATAACTCTTGCACCCGTTCCTTCTCGATCAATGGCCGGCACAACTGGCAAATTACTCGCGGATGTTTTAGTAGATACACCTTTTTTAACAGAACGGCAGGCTTCTTCAAACTCGAAAGTAAAGTCTAACATGGTTTTAAATCGACGGTTTGGCGATTTGTGTAGTGCCGTCAACACAACCCATTCAACTGCTGCAGGTATTTCCGGTACCAGGTTACGTATCAAAGGAGGCGCAAGATGCCTGCGCTGCCAGGCCAATTCACTGGCATCGCCATAAAAGGGCCAATAACCTGTGAGCCATTCAAACACAACCGTTGCATAAGCATACTGGTCACTTGCTGGACTCGGCTCACCACCTTCCTGTTCTGGTGCCATGTAGATTCTGGTTCCTCCGAATTCCATCTTCATCCACGGGTAATGCCTTCCATGATTACGCATAACAAGTCCAAAATCACCGAGTACAACTGAACTTCTCGTATTCAGAAAAATATTCTGCGGTTTTATATCGCGGTGAATGAAGCCTTGTGTATGAATGTAATGGATTGCTCTGCCCATCTGGCTTGTATATGCTTCGACTGTAGAAAGGGGAAGCCGTTCTCCAGGCGCATATCGATCAGCCAGTGAGCCAAAGGGTGCATATTCCATTACAAAGTAAGACCAACCATGCTCTTCCTCTTCTTCATAATCGAAAACTTGTATGATGTGAGGATGAGTAAGTTCTGCGAGAGTTTGTGCTTCGTTGAAGAATAGTTTCTTGGCAAACAAACGCGCATTGCCCGCGAGCACTTCTTGAGGAAATAGTATCTTGATTGCTACAATCTTCCTAATGTCGATGCGTTCTGCTAACCAGACATCAGTATATCGACCCTCGCTTAAAAGTTCCAGGAGTCGATACTTACCAATCCGAAACTCATCTCTAGACATTGTGTTATTCATTTCTACTGATCAATATGTCTTGACGCAGCAGCAATTTTTGACCAGGCACTATGTTTCACGACCGAAATCGTGCGTTTGATCGTTGAACTACTATTATCATCTGTTTCACTCATACCTACTTGCATGAGTAAACTCGATCTCGATGTTTGAAGCCGACTCAGATAATAGCGCTACCATAATGTTAGACGTTGAATCGGGGTTCGAATGAAAAAAATACTGGAGACAAACTAATTATTCAGTCTGGTTTCCATAGTTATAGAAGAATTTTCGGTAATCAGAATCTTGATTTACATACTCGGCGTATTGATCATGCTCTCGATACCGCTGACAGACTGGTTAATATGCTACCTCCCGAAGTTGAAGCAGGAACATAAGCAACTCTGCTATAAACCTTGTTATTGGGCCTTTTACTACCTGCGGAGAAGCTAAGCTATGTTTCTGCTTTATTAGGAATCCTGAAAATTAATACTGATTACGATGCAGATGCAACGAGTTCAATAGATTGAGATAGAGGATGACAAATATGGTAACTTAGGATTATAAAGTCATAATACAGAAACAGCGACAAATTATTTTCCGCTAATGCTCATAGAGTATGTATTATCTAATATGTATGAGCACGAAATATTGCTAACTTGTAGAAGAGATGTTAACATAGGGGAAACCACGACCAACTGTTCTACAAATATATGGGGAAAACCAATGGTAATGGAGCAAGTGCGGAAGCTTAAAACCTATAAAATACCTTTGGATGAACTTAGCAATCTGGCACCAGATATTTCATTGGGTGATGCTCCCACTATTTCCTCCAGCCTCTCACCTATCGAGGCTTGCCAAATCATAGGCGAATGGTATTCAGCTCATAGTAGCGAAGCGCGACGTCATAATGCAGGACAATTTTTCACTCCACACATCATTGCTCGCTATATGACAAATATAGCTGGACAACTTCATAATGAAGCTCGCATACTTGATCCAGGTGCGGGTGTTGGCATATTAGCCTGTGCTATTTGCGAAGCCGCCATAGTATACAAGTTAACAAGCCTCTCCATTGTAGCTTATGAGTCTGACCCTCTACTTCATGCACTTTGTTCTTTCACACTTAACTTTGCCCGAGATCTCCTACATGAGCATGGAATAGAACTTACTATCGAGTTGTATCACCAGGATTTTATTGAAGCAATGGCAGAAGAGATAACACAGACATCACTCTGGTCAAGTGGTTTACGACCACAACAACCCTTTGATCTAGTCATTCTCAATCCTCCTTATTTTAAGGTGAATCAGGTAGACATTCGAGCCAGGCGCGTAAAAAATATAGCTCAAGGCCGTACAAATATGTACACCATGTTCATGTCTTTAGCCGCCTCCTCCTTACGTGTGGGAGGACACTTTGTATCAATAACTCCGCGTTCTTTTGCTTCTGGTGCATATTTCAAACACTTCCGCCAACAGTTTTTTGGGGCGATCAGTCCTGAACTGATTCATGTATTTGATTCGAGACGATCTGCTTTTGAAGATGCTAATGTTCTTCAAGAAAATATTATTCTTGCGGGTGTTAGAAAAGGCATAACCTCAATTAATTCTTCTATGGTCACCATATCTCAAAGTCGAGGGTTGAAAGATCTGATTCATCCTCTAACTCAACAAGTCCCACGTCGACTCATCATCGATGACAAACAAAAAGATCCAATTTTGCACCTACCAACTAGTGACATTGACACACATCTCTTACAGGTATTTAGGCGCTGGGATAATCGTCTAACAACATTCGGATTGGAAATATCAACAGGTCCCGTAGTGCCTTTTCGAGCTACCGATATGCTGACCTCTACTGAAAATGTCAGGCAAGGTAAAGCAGTACCTCTTCTATGGCTACAGCATATACGTCGTATGAATTTAGAATGGCCTCTTGACCATTTCGATAAACCTCAAGGGCTGATTCAATCAGCTAATCCAAAATTACTAGTCAAAAATACTACACAGATTATTCTAAGACGCTTCAGTACTAAAGAAGAACCTCGTCGTATCACAGCAGCAGTTTTGTCGGAAGGTTTGTTTAGCACTGAACTGATCGCTCTAGAAAACCATCTCAATTATTTATATCGTCCGAGTGGAAAACTAGCAAATGAGGAAGCAATCGGCATAGCAGCATTCCTCAACAGCACTCTCGTTGATCGCTACTTTCGCATTACGAATGGCAACACTCAGGTCAACGCTACTGAATTAAGGAAGCTTCCATTACCTCCATTGGAACAACTTATCCGTATAGGACAACAAGTAGAGACTTTGAAAGTCAAACAGGATTTCGATAAGACCGAACGTATTGTAATGGAGGAACTCGGGAAAGATTTAATTGTGGGAAATGAGGAAGACGACCTCCAACTTCCAATACTTCAAGATTCGAGGATATCTATGGGCAAAATTCAGGAAGCGCAGCGTATTTTGCAAGAACTTGGTCTTCCCCCCGCACAACAGAACGAGATTAGCGCTCTAACGCTACTAGCACTATGCAACTTGAGCGAAAAAGTGCCTTGGACAAATATATCAAAGGAAACCATTACCATTCACAATATGATGGGTTTCATGAAACAGCACTATGGCAGAATCTATGCAGAAAATACTCGTGAGGTTGTACGTCGTCAGGTAATTCACCAGTTTGAACAAGCTCGAATAGTGGATCGCAATCCTGACGATCCGACACGTCCTACCAACAGCCCTAATACCTGTTATGCATTAACAGAAGACGCTCTTGACGTGCTGAGACAATTTGGGACCCAAACATGGGAAGATACTGTTACATATTTTCTAGAAAAACATGGCACACTGTGGGAACATTACCAGCGTAGTCGCCAGGCTGTGGCTCTACCACTCAAACTAGCTGATGGCCAACAACTTTACCTCACACCTGGAAAGCATAACAAACTACAGATTGCTATTATCGAGAAATTTGGTCCACGTTTTGCAGCAAATGCAATTATCCTCTATTTAGGGGATGCAGCTAACAAATTCATGATTTATGAACACGAGCGATTAGAGCAGCTAGGCGTACCAATTACTACCCACGATAAACTACCTGATATCATCCTTTTTCACGAAGCAAGAAATTGGCTGTACCTCATTGAGGCTGTGACATCGCACGGGCCTGTTTCACATAAACGTCGGCTTGAATTAGAGCAATTATTAAAGGAATGTACAGCAAAACGGGTCTATCTATCTGCCTTCCTCGATTTTGCAGAGTTCAGACGACATACTCCACATATTGCCTGGGAAACTGAGGTTTGGATAGCTGAGATCCCAGAGCATATGATCCATTACAATGGAGAGAAATTTCTAGGACCATTATGAGTAGCTCAATGCAGAATATGATCCTCTGAAATCCCCAACAACACAACCGCTCCCACAATTGGTGCATTTTCACCCAGCATGGCCTTTTTCAACTCCAGGGTTGAACCCTTCAGAATGGAATTCACTTTCTCTTGTAGCATAGGAAGAAGGAATTGGTTCTTAAGCACAATAGCGCCGCTTAAAGCAACCACATCTATACGAGTAAGTTGCGCCAGGTTAACCAGACCAATAGCGAGTTTATCGCAGAAAGTTTCCCAGAACAATTCGTCTGTAATTTGAGCGATGGGATATCCATAACGCAATTCAATCTGCCTGCCGCCGGTGAACGTTTCCAGGCATCCTACCTGCCCGCAGAGGCACTTCAAAGAATTCCCATCGAGGATCTGGTGTCCTATTTCAATTGAAGATATGAGCGTTGTAGTGGCTTTACCAAGATGTATGGCTGCACCTGTTCCAGTCGAGACTGTCAGGTAAGCACATCTATCGATTTGATGCAGGATACCGAATTGCTTTTCAGCCAACAAACCACAAACAGTATCATGCGCAAGCCGAACAGGGATTTTTAATTGTTCAACCAGATCCTCGGCAAATGGCCTATCGACATATTCAGGGAGGTTTGGTGCAACACTAACTGAACGCCCATCTTTGGCTATACGCGCTGCAATAGATACACCAATACCCGCAAGGTGATTTATATTGCCAGCTCGGATTGCAATGCTAATATGATGAAGTTGCTCTTCATAACTCTGATAGGTCTGGAACCTGGCTAAATGTACAAAGTCTGGTGTATCCAGCGATTCAAATACGCCTATACGTGTATTTGTACCTCCGATATCTACACCAATATAATTACTCGAACCAGTCGGCGTGAATCGTGTATTTGTCATTTGCCTCCTCATGGGAATGATAGATATGTATTCATGCAAAGATTATCATATTCGATTTCATGCACGCTATCCTGGTTAACTTCAGCATGTTATAAACGTACCTGGACATCAACACACCAATGATGCTAGACTTCATTTTATAGGACAATTCTCGACTTGAAGAAGTCTGCTCTCACCCAGGGAAGAGTTGCTAACATTTATGACGGAATTCACCGAGATCGAATCTGCAAGATTACGTCTGAGACATTTTCAGGATTCAGACGTAACACAATTCATGGGTTATCGCAATGACCCTATAGTAGCCAAATACCAAAGCTGGGAAGGCATCAGCGAACCGGAAGCACGCACTTTTATTCAAGAACAAAAGGAGATCCAACCAGGTGTACCAGGTCAGGGACTTCAGGTTGCTATCGAACTGAAAGCAATGAATGCACTTATTGGAGATTGTTACTTCACAATTAATGTCCTTGATCACCGCCAGGCAGAAATAGGATTTACGCTTTCACGTGAATATCAGGGATACGGATATGCGACAGAGGCAGTTTCAAGTTTCCTTAACTACGCCTTTCATACATTGGATCTCCATCGAATTATCGCGATTACTGATTGTGAAAATATAGCCTCGGTGGCGTTACTTGAGCGACTTGGAATGCGGCGTGAAGGTCATTTTATCCAGAACATCTGGTTTAAAGGGAAGTGGGGAGACGAGTATCTATACGCCATGCTTAAAGACGAATGGTTGCTCAAATCAAATTACAGGCATGTTTAAAAAGAGGGAAAGATGACAACACATGTTAATGGCACTGTAGCCCTTGTTGGCGCGGGCGAGTATCTGGAGGCGATGCTCCCAGTTGATAAGAAGTTGTTAGAAAGACTAAACGGAACGCCACGAGTCGTTGTACTACCAACTGCCTCTGCACCTGATGGTGAAGGTGTTCCAGAACGTTGGGCAAGAATGGGTGTCGAACACTTTGCACAATTGGGCGTATCTGCGGAGCCTGTCATGTTGCTCAATCGAACAGATGCCGAGAATGATGAAATATCCTCGCACATCTCGGAATCAAACTTTATTTACTTCTCCGGAGGTAAACCGGGCTTCTTGCTTGAAACCCTTCAGGGCACTCGTCCTGGCAAGCAATTCTTGATGTCTTCGCTGCCGGGGGAATCATTGCAGGTTGTTCCGCAGGTGCAATGGTTCTAGGAGGCGTGGTGTTCGATTTTCCACAGATATGGCGCACCATTCCAGCACTTGGTCTCGTACCCGGTATAGCAATTATTCCCCACTTCGATGAATTACCTGCGTTAATGGTTGGAACAATTACCCGTGGAAAACGCAAATCGACCATAGTGGGTATCGATGGCACAACTGCTCTCGTTGGGTCAGGCCACCAGTGGATTGTATACGGACGAGGTAGCGTTACTGTTTTCACCAAAAATGGGAAGCAGCGGTATGTTGAGAGTGAAATTGTACCCCTTGATGAACTCTTGAAATAGTAGTTCCATGGATGGAGATAGTTCGCTGTAGATACATTAATAGGTTTCGCGACATCTATCTCCAATGTAAACCAGAAACTTGAAATGACAATACTTCTACTTGGCTTTGCTCCTTGAAAAATAGAGCATGAACCCAGAAAAAAACAGCGTTGCGATCACAAACGAGATCAAACCCGTGATTAAGCATCCTGACAGTAAATTACCATCCAGTTTTCCGCCAGTGACAAGGTAAATTATCATGTAAATGATTGCCGCTAATAAACCTGAGAGTAAGCTGTAAAGAATCGCTCGTCTGAGAATTACCATTGTCTGAGTAGGCATGAGATATCTCCTTTTACTAGTAAAGAACTTAAACTGAAAAAGACATCGAGGCAAGTTCTTTTGTGACGTTACCTCAATTTCAGTTCATTGATCTCTATGAAAACACATCGTAAAGGAGTTGCAATCAACCAACAGGTTAAACAATAGCTCACCATCTGGTTGACAATGAAATCAACCGTTCGGTTGATCACGTTTGAAATTCATTCTGCAATAATAGGCTTGACATGCCTGTAGCAAACCATGATAAAGTATTCTAGTCGGATAGAAGTCTATTTCAAACTAGTAATGTACAAGTTTTAAGCGAGTGCCTGCCAATGACCATTTTTTCTTTACGTCGCTCATCTACCCCGGCAACTTCTGTCTGGATGCGCTGGATGCCGTTCTGGCATTTTCTGTTTTACTTAGCGTTGATCTCAACGACTAGTATAGCTATCATAGATGACTTGCCTGCGCGGCCCTATATATTTCAATTGATCGGTTTCTCCCTGGCGCTGGGATTGTGGTACGCGATCTGTGTCATAATATCCCCTTTATTTTGGCATGAGCATCCATTCATCATTATGGGATACCTTGCTGTGGGTTGGGCAATCTGGTTTAGTCTCACTGCTTACGATCCCGTCTATCTGTTTATTCTGGTTGGCTTATATCCTCAGGTCTTTTCATTGGCCACGCTGTTTGTGAAACTCCTGGGTGCAATGCTTCTGACTACCCTTGCTGTCTTACAGCAGTTCATGATAATAGGCGGGCTTAGTGGAAGCCTCTTCCTCACTCTGGGCGCAGCGGCTGCTGGTATAATTACTGCTCTGTTCATTCATACAATCGTAGATCAGAGTCAAAAGAGGCAGAGCTTAATTGATGAATTGCAGACCACTCGCAACGCTCTGGCTGCATCTGAAAGGCAAGCCGGGATTATGCATGAACGCCAACGCCTGGCACATGAGATTCATGATACACTTGCCCAAGGTTTCACCAGTATCGTAATGCATCTTGAAGCCGCTGAAGCGCAAATCCCGGCTGAATTCAGT
>DATMNR010000359.1:0-7655 GCA_035568795.1 Ktedonobacteraceae bacterium | reverse complement strand
CGACTGTTCGCGTCTTTTGCAGATTAGCTGGCCCAGGCCCCACAGGGGCTGGGGTGCTGGACGATGCATCTCTGGCCGCTATCTTGACAGTCAGGGGAACGAGCGGGAGGAAGGCGCGTAATCTTGATGAGGATCGTAAACGTCGGCGGATTCCTACTAGAAAGGGGCATAAGAGAGCTGTTCCAACACAGATCTCCAAAGTGCAGGCCATCACCCTCAAGAAGGTCACCACACATCCAGAGCGACCCCGTACACGTGAGCACGATATGCTCCTCACCTGTCGCGATGCACTGCTTATGGGTCTGCTCGTTGAGCATGCACTGCGCTGTAGCGAAGTTGCACTGCTCACAATCGATTCAATCGATCTAAGCCGGGGAACTATCAGGATCTACCGTCCGAAAACCAATCGCACTGATATCCAGAAGCTGCACAAGCACACAAGGCTGGCAGCGCAGGCTTACCTCTCGCAGGTGGGAAGAGTACAAGGGCCGCTCTTTACAGGCTACAACTCGGAAAAACCCCTATCCACTCGAGCGATTAATAAGCGTGTTGGCGTCCTCGGTGGCGAGATTGGCATTGCACATCTCTCACCCCATGATCTACGCCACCACTGGGCGTTCGATGCTCTCCTCAATCAAACTCCTCTCAACGTTGTTCAAATGGATGGCGGGTGGGAAACAGAATATATGCCGCTACGCTATGCACATCAAGTTGGAGCCACTGGCGGTGGAGCCAATATAACTGAAGAAGAATAAGACCTGGGAGTATAGCGATGCCATTTCCGGAACGAACTCATATGAAAGAGTAATAACTTTATCTCGCACCTGCTAATGTCCCCGATATTTTATCAATTTCAACCTTGTAAAATGAAGCTGCAACATCTTGTGAGTTCTTTCCCAAATGCGTAAATAAGGCCACCTGCCCTTCGATATAATCGCTGTCTTCCACATCACCGACTTTCACATTGTTAATAAAAAATTGTAGCTGCGATCCATTCATAGTCAATGTGATTGTGTTACTTTCCCCTTGAGGATGAAGAGCGGAATCGATTTTTGGCCCAAGGAGAATGACGGACTGGGGATTGTTTCTCAAATCAAGGTATTCTTTTGCAATATCAAAGGTACCGTTACCATTGAGATCAATGCGATAGTCATGTTCAAGGCTTGTATCACCTCGTATATATATACCGACACTATCATCCAGGCTGGCTTTGAGTATTGTAAGATTCACAATTACTGTGCAATTATCAAAGGTTGAATTTGTGGGTAAGCTCTCAACCATTGTTGTACCGACATTTGTATTCATTAACATCAACGCTCCAGGTTTAACCGTTCGATAATACCCTGAAGTGTCTGAAATACTCCAACCTAGAGCGTTGTTTTTAAAGGTATCATAAAACTCCGATTGTGGCGGTGGAGTTTCCAGGTATATCAATGCCGGTGAAGGAGTAGGTGTCGGGGTTTCTAAGTTGGTTGCTAATCGAGAACCGTTACCTCTACTTTTTATTACGAAAAAGAAACTGCTACTGCTCAGGAGAAGCAACATAACAATTATAACAATAAATATAATGTGCCTAATTCTCCTGGAATGGCCTCGTTGAGTATTAGCTCCTTCTGTTTTCTCCTCTAGCATTTTCATCACTCAATATTCTCTGCTTGCAAATGAATCCGAAATAATGTACCCTTTTCTACGTGTGAGTCACAGTTTAATAACGCTCCAGGTTTTTCATAAGATACATCTAGAAGAAGAAGGGTTGATTCTCACATAATATGAAAATGCTTGCCGCAATGTTTTACGCGCCACTGGATGTACGTATGGAACATAGATCAGTTCCTCAACCCGATGATGGAGAAGTGCTCCTAAAAGTTGTTGCCGCAACTACTTGTGGAACTGATGTGAAAACATATCTGCGAGGCCATCCCTTGCTCATCCGTAAGATACCCTCTGGTTTTGGCCATGAAGTTGCAGGTTTTGTGGCAGCAATAGGTCATGGAGTAACCCAATGTGCTGAAGGAGATGCTGTAGTCATTGCAAACTCAGCACCATGCCAACAGTGCTTTTATTGCAAACATGGAAATTTTAGCATTTGTGAAGATCTGTTATTGCTCAACGGCGCTTATGCTGAATATATTCTGGTTCCAGAACGTATTGTTCGTATGAACCTCTATCACCTGGAACCTGGTAGTTCATTTTTAGCAGCCGCACTAACTGAACCATTAGCCTGCGCACTGCACGGGGTTGATGCATGCGAGATTACCCAAGGAGATACCGTCGTTATTCTAGGATCCGGTCCTTTGGGACTATTACTTACTTCTATAGCCAAGCTAAAAGGCGCACATACAGTTATAACTGGCCGCAATACGAATCGACTTGCGCTTGCAAGCCAATTTGGTGCCGATGTGGCTATTGATATTAGCCGATATTCGCTTGAGGAGCAACAAGAAGCTATACTCGATAAGACAGAAGCCCGGCGTGGTGCCGATATAGTAATCGAAGCAGTTGGTACACCTGAGACATGGGAGTTGGCAGCTTCACTCGTTCGACCTGGAGGACTGGTTAACTTTTTCGGTGGGTGCCCCTCTGGATCACGAGTGAGTTTCGAGACACGCCCCATACATTACAGCGAACTTACTTTCAAAGGGATTTTTCACCATACACCAGCATACTTTGCACAAGCACTTGAACTCATCCAGGGCCGTCACATCGATATTGAAGCACTCATCACTGCAAGACTGCCTCTTACCTCTGCAGTAGATGCATTAGAATTATTGGTGAAGAAGCAAGGAGTTAAGTATGCACTGATTCCTCCTGATTTTCAGCGAGATCTTCTATCATCAGAAGTCCTTCAGTAATCATCTGGAAATACATCTCAATTACCCGCTGGACGCTCAACCTTCCGAGAGGTCGAAACCATTGTGCTACTTCTGTACACATTGCAATAATCGCATAAGAGGAAATTTTAATATCAGTTTGGCGCAGAACTCCCTGTTCCATCCCTTCATGCAACAGTTCCTGAATCAAATCTTCATAATGATCGCGCAAGGCAAGAATTTTTCCACGATTTTCACCTTCGAGCGCTCGAATTTCAGTATCAATGATAAAAAATTCAGACTTGTATGCAGTATGTAGCTGTATATGATTCGATATAGCTTCATAGAGGCACTGCTTAACTGTATGAGGTTTGCGTATAATTCGCTCCAAGTTAGCATTTAACCGATGCATATGAGATTCCATTATCTCGACAAGCAATGTCTGTTTGCTTGGATAATGATAATAGATACTGGCAGCCTGTATCCCCGCTATTTGAGCGATCTCACGCATAGTCGCCGCATGATATCCATATTTGGCGAACAACTGTACCGCAGCAGCTAAAATTTCATCTCGAACTGAACGATTCTCGGGCTGCATCTAGTCATCCTCTTTCCATGCGAGATAATATTCAGGAACGTATTTTAGCAGAAAACTGAAAACGTTAAAAGTACATAAGCACATTTATGCTACATGGTTTTTACGCTGTCGATCTGCTTTCACTACTGTTGTGCCAATCGCACGTCCAACAATAATAGGCACATCAAGTACATCTGCTGCTGAGTTGCTAATATCTGGTCTAGCAGAAATTACCTTACGTGCTTCAAACTCCATTCGTCGGGAGGTACGTCCGATTCTTGTGATACGTCCAAATGCTTCAAGGAAATCGCCTGCATATAAGGGTGCAAGGAACTCTACACTTTCGTAACTTACAAGTAACCCCTCATCCCCGTCACAAATAATAGCGAGTTCGGTTGCAACATCACCAAAAAGTGAAAGCAAGTGTGCTCCGTTAACTAGCTGTCCCCCATAGTGGGCATCATGAGCACTCATTCGTACACGTACTGTCGCACTCATTTCTTCGTTCATGTCTGTTTCCTCCTTGTTTGTGATACCGTGTTCAATGACTATATGAAACATATTTTCTATTTGGCTGGCCATGCCTGCTCTGTCAGATTTTTTCTAATTTTTATGACCGCAAAACCCCATGCTATAATCTATCGCCTTTGCATGATTATAGCATGGGGTTCAGAAAAAGCGCGGAAACCGCTTCTCCTACCTATTCCCTTTCAAGTTGCTACGATGTCTCCGATATTCATTTGTGAGAGGAATACCCATCCCCTCAGCAAATTCTATCAATTCATATTCATCATCGTAACGAGCCTCATGCGTTGAAGGGAACTCTTCTATGATGCGTTTGCCAAAACGCTCATGCTCGCGCCGACGTTCCTCTGGCCATTCTGTTGAACCAATATAATACTTGTCTTCGCTGTCTACAGCAAAGTAGACTGTGGCTTCTTTCCGATGTTCAGCCATGCCTTAGTGCTAATATGAGCCAAAGGAGTACTCATCCTTCCCTCTATTTTCCGAATCATCGTTTCGTAAGGGGTGCGACTATGACACTCGCCGAGTTAATAGAAGAGGCGCTGATGACAAACACCGAGGTTGCCGACGAGTCCAGGTTGTCTGTCGGCACAGTATCTCGCATGGTAAATGGTCATCCAACCTCGCGTCTGTCAGTAAGAAAAGTGCTGAGTGTGCTGAGTCAAAAACTCAGCAGAAAAATCGAGATCAGCGATGTTGAGGGTCTGAACATATCCGATCGATTGGTGTGAAGTTGGCGATAGAGTGAGGATACAAAATTTATGCCCTCATTGATAAAAAAGATGGCACTATACAATGCTTCTTCCTCGTCCACCAGTATCCGCAGTACAGGATCTCTCCTTTCCCGCCCTTAGAGCGTCCATACGCTCGCATCCCAGTACACGACTTGTGTGAGAGTGCTGTCCGCAGTAGCGGCTTAGATATCCATGAGTCCGTGACCGTCGGTGCTATCGGTTGTCCCATAGATCTGCTGGTGGTTCGCGTAAACATCCAGTCTCGTGCCATTGGCGACCACCGCAATGATCTTCTCTGCCTGAAATCCGGAGGCGATAAATGGCGAGACCACTCGCGCTATCAGTATTGATTGGCCGGAGCGCGTTCCCAGACACATGGCATATGTCCCAGTCCGGCATACCAGAATTTGGCCAGCTGTCAAGGTGCCATCAGTGACGGAGGCCTTCTCGATCCCATTGATGGCACACCCTGCTTTGGACCATCAGCCGTTGCTTCCAGCGTGTAGGTGTGAGTCGGTGCAATCTGACCGTACGCGAGATCAGTGAACTTGTCTCAACGACGCCCAAGATCCCAGTTGCAGTCGGCACAGATCGCATTCACATAATAACCGGGATCTGAGTCCCCGTCGAGAGGCAGCGCAGGCTGATCGGGGCATCGGGTTGCACTGTCCAGGTAGCCCCGCCGCTATCGCAACCCTGTCCGGGACTTCTCGCCGTATAGGTCGCCTGGCCCGACAGCACCCGGCTGGAATGAACCAACCGAGGCAGCGCGCTGCCGATGAGGAAAACCATGACCAGTACGAACGCTCGTATGCGAAATACATACAGGAGCGCTCGTTTTCTTGACTAGTGGCGACTCTCTTATTCAAACCGACATGGTACAATTCAGGCAACAACTTTGTCGTCGTTCCCTAAAAATATCGGGAGTTTGTACAATGCCACCTTATTTAAGAGCACCTCAACTCACTGACGGCTATATTACTTATGTATGGGAGACACTCCCACGATTTATACGTCCTACTCTTTTATTACCGAGCCAAGCGCTCTCAGAACAACTTGATTGCAATCTCACCATCGCAAGCGAGACATTTCAATTTACTGGTAGCTTTAAATTTCGCGCCGCTTATAATCTACTTTCTAGCATTCCACAACAGTATGTTATCACAGCCTCATCAGGTAATTTTGGACAAGCTGTAGCATATGCTTGTAAATTACTTGGAAAGGCATGTACAGTGATTATGCCGAACACTTCTGCCCAGGTCAAAATCGCAGCAGTGGCGTCTTTTGGGGGCATTGTAGATTTGATTGATGTTAACAAGATCAGCCGTATCGACCGAGTGCAACAGTTAATTTCGCAACAATCAAACGCATTTTACGCACAAGCTTATGATGATTACCGAGTAGTTGCCGGAAATTCGACATTGAGTAAGGAGATCTTAAGTTACAGCGATTTCGATGTAATCATCACACCAGTAGGAGGAGGTGGATTATGCTCGGGACAAATCATCGCTCGTGATCACCTGCAAGCTCGTACCGAAATCATTGGTGCAGAACCCTTACCTGGTAATGACGCAGCACAATCATTACAAAATGGTTACCTTGTCCGCAATGAACACGAGCCAGACACGATTGCCGATGGGGCGCGTACCTTGAGCCTTGGTGAACTCAATTGGGAAATCATTCAACGAGGTATTTCAGATATTATTGCTGTACCAGACCAGGCAACTCTTGAAGCACTACGACGCTACTTTCTTTATGCAAACCTCAAAGTCGAACCAACAGGAGCTTTGTCTCTTGGGGCTCTGCTTACTAAACCCGAACGATTTCATAGAAAACGTGTTTGCTGCATAGTTAGTGGAGGAAACGTAGATCCTATTGTATATGTACAGGCTTTGCTTGAAAAATAGCTTAGTTCACTTAGGTGCGGGGAAAATTGCTAGATGAGTAAAAGTTGCCTGGGCTCCAGGAGTAAGTTCGGGCAGATTAGACACAAATAATGCAATGGAGCCCCCTTTGTAATTATCATCGGTATAGGTGTAGACTGCCTGTCCATTGACCATCAATGACATAGCTGGACCTTTAGCGACGATAGTAATGTGATTGACTTTCCCTACTTTAGCTATCGCGGGATGAACCACATAACCCTGAACTTTTGTACTTTGTGTAGTGCCGGTAGCATCCAAATATCCTTTGAAAATGGCATAAGAACCATCTCCATAAAGCTCAAAGCGGTAGTATGTACCTAAATCAGTACCCTGGTTTGATGCTCTTATCAAAACACCATATCCGTTATTTGGATCCCCCTTAGTAAGAGTAGCATCAACATCAAGACGAAAATCAGTAAAAATTTTGCCAGGCACTATTTCCCATAACAATTTATTTTGGTCATCTTCAAGGACTAACGAACCACCACCAATTTTGACTGAAAACTTACCCTGATAACTTGTTAGATCCCAACGCATATTGTTAGTGTCGAAAGAATCACTGAACAACGGTACTACTTTCGGGGTAATCACTACAGTGGGGGTTGTGCTCGTTGCAGAGATATTTTGAGAGTGATGTTTGTAATAAAAGTAACCTGTAAACGCTCCTCCCACAAGTAATACCACCAGCAATACAATCCCAACAATGAGACCCACTTTAGGCCCACGTTTCCGCTGAGGCGATTGTATATACCCTCCATATGTATTCGAAGGAGAAGAATAATAAGCATTTTGTTGAGGCGCTACGTAAAAATTATTCACATTTGTGTGCGGATTTTGTCCAGGCATAGGATAGAAGTTGTTAGGAGGAGAAGATTGAGGCCCATATGGTGTACCATAAACATTATTTTGAGGAGGAGATGTAGATGGTTGTCCCCATTGATTATATTGTGATGGAGTTCCAAATGGTTGTCCCAATTGTGTACCTGAATACTGTCCGCCGTTAAAAGAAGCCTGTTGTTGTGAACCTCCCCACTGAATTTGCCTCTGGTCAGAAGATGTTCCAGCCTGGGCTACAGGGTTATAT
>DATMNR010000358.1:0-5223 GCA_035568795.1 Ktedonobacteraceae bacterium | reverse complement strand
CGCCCAACAACAACACCTGCGAGAAAGTTGTTGCGTTTTGCTGTCAACATAGTTGGATCAATCACAGTGCCGGGTGTAACGATGCGCAGAACTTCGCGGTCTACAAGTCCCTTCGAGAGAGCAGGATCGCTTGTCTGCTCGCAAACAGCTACTCGATAGCCTTTACTCACCAATCGCGCAATATAGCCATCCGCTGCGTGGTGAGGTACTCCAGCCATCGGCGACTTTTCTCCACGCCCGAAATCGCGTCGTGTCAGGGCAATTTCGAGCTCGCGAGCCACAATCTCAGCATCCTCATCGAACATTTCATAAAAATCACCCATACGGAAAAAGAGGAGTGCGTCAGGGTGTTGACGTTTAATCTGCAGGTATTGTGTGCGTACAGGACTATGGACAGGATGTTCTTTCAGATAGTCTTCGAATAACACTGTGTGTACCTCTACGGGATTTGTCTTCGTTTAGTGGAGAAAATGATAGCCGTTCAAGCTGGATGCTTGTGGTACATGATCCCTACAAATCCAACCCAGTATAAAGCTATTATGGTTTGCAGTCAATTTATGCTGGCCCTTTTCACTCGGCTTCTCAACAGTCACATAGTGATTGTTTTCTATGCGCCTGCGAGCCAGGGCTGATTATCAAGCACCTTTTGAGAGGCTCTGCCTACTTCTGTTTGTATACTGGAAGAGTTCTGAAATCAGGAACAATGAACCCATCAGCATGTTTGGCTCGAAAGAGAAATTAATAATTAGCTTCCCCAGATTTTGCCAAAAAACCGCCTGATTAAGTTTGGCTGTTTGCGTGATACGATTACTGTAGAAGTTTTGGGTGGCAACGAAGAGGGTTCTTCGGTAATAAGCGAAATCTCGATAGATTCTTGTCTTGGTGGGTTCTCATTAGTGAAAGTAGTATTGTTCGCTACGGAAAGTGGCTCTTCAACAGGTTCCAGATTTTCTGATAGATTTGGCTGCTCGCTACTGGAAGCAGAGACAGTATCAGCCGATTGAACCGAAGCAATATCTGTAGCATCGCTCAACTCAGCAGGTAGTACTTCTTCTGTTTTTGGTAAAATTTCAACTTTTGCATACTCCTGAAAGTTAACTTCCTCGGCAGGAAGATCAGTAGCTGATATGGTATCTACTGGATTGATTGCTTCAAGAGCAGGTGTTGCTTTTTCGGGATTCGTAGCAACATCAACCACAGCCGGGATATCTTCAGACGTGGGAACAGCTTCATCTAGATCAGCAGTAGTAATTGATGGGTGTTTGATTGTTATTTCTTGCATGAGCGCTTCATCTTCATCATTACTGATCTTTTGTAAGAATAATTCTTCAGTGGCTTCTAACAGGTCCTTATCCTTGGCGTCTTCTGTCGTATCCGAGGCAGTAAATGTTGAAGGTTGCGATAGAGCGTTTCCATCTAATACCGAGTCAATCCAATCATAAGCTCCTTCTAATGCGTGTTGACACCATTGCGTATAGTCATCACTGATAAAGTCATCTAATTGTTCAAGGTAATCAAGTCGTTGCATGGTGCGATCCAACCACGATTCACCCCGTTCTAACATGCGATCAAGCAGGTCAACATCGCTCACACCATTTGATTGGAGCCGTGCAAGTGTAGCGAGTTCAATGGCAGTTGGTTGTAATGCTTGTATGCGTGCTGTATATTCAGTGATTTGCTTGCGAACGTCGTTAAGACGATATTGCAGGATCTCAATTTGATGTTGCAGGTTCCAGTATTGATAGCCAGTGTAGAACTCTTCGACGTCCTGTTGGCTCAATTGAGCAAAAATAGCAGCGGTATTAGCGTTCATATGTTGAGGAAATGTATTATTCACCTGAACCCTCTTCCTCATTTTCTGTTGATTTGAGCGTGGTGGAGGGTTGTCTTCCCCAACGCTCTATCCAACGTTGTACAAGACGGTTTGTGCGTATACTGTTATGATCAATAGGACGTCCCGCCTGCTGGTCTTTAGACGAAACAGTAATTTTGCGCAACCACCAAGGTAGTTCAAGTTGAGGGTCAGTCTGCTCGTGCTCATCAAAGAAAGCAATCATATCTTCAGGCAATAATTCTATCTCAGGGTGGTTGAGAAATGAGGGTGACTGATGGCCAACCGGAAAGGGTTCCTTGATCTCGTAAAGTTCGAAGTTTGGTAGTCCTCCCCAATTGCGGAGAGCTGTAGAAATTGTATCGCCATACTGGTCAGAACCAATTACTGATGGGTTATGTATTTCAAGAGATCTTACATTATTATTGGGAGGGATAGGTTGAGAACTTGTATGAGCAGAAAGCGCTTGCATGATTGGATTATCAGAAAAAGATGCTACCTCATGTTGTTGTCCTAAACGGTCTAAACATTCCTGGAGTTTAGCTAACTCTGCCTCAAGAGCCTCTACTTGAGTACTCAGGTGCCTATTAATTTCTTGATACTGTAACCATTGCTGGTACTGACCCATCTTATACAATCCTGGTCTACGGTGAATGCTCAAAAATATATAGCTAGTATTGTAAGGAGAAGTATAACATGTGGGACACTAAGAGACAAGCAGACATACGTTGATACAGGAAACTATGCCAGCCCTTCGCGCTCCATAGCTGTGTTGTACGAGATGCGCAACAGGATCCCTATAATAATGAAATTGGCTATGATTGAGCTGCCTCCGTAGCTCAGGAATGGCAGCGGAATGCCGGTTAGTGGTAAGAACTTCATATTTCCGGCGATGATAATGAATGTTTGAATTGCAAAGATCGATGTCAGACCAGCAGCCAACAATTGATTAAATTCATCGCTTGCCTCGATTGCGATGCGGAAGCCGCGATAGATGATCAACAGGTAGATGCCTATAATTGCAAACAATCCGGCCAGTCCAAACTCCTCGCCTAAAGCAGTGAAAACCATATCGGACTGCGCTACAGGCACAAAAGTACCTGTGTGGCCAAGACCAAATCCGGCTCCGAGAACTCCACCGTTCGCAAGGGCGATCAAGCCCTGAACGACCTGAAGCGCTCCATTTCGGGCGAAATCTTGCGTTGGCTGTGACCAGTTTTGCCAGTTCACAACATCAAGGGAAAGTACCGCGAAACGAGCTTGCACGTAACCGAACAGCTTAAAACCAATGAAGCCCAGCGCTATAAATAACAACAAACCGCCGATTACATAGGAAAGTTTCCCACTGCCAAGGTATATCATACTCAGGAAAATACCATAAATCAGTAGTGCCAGGCCGAGTTCGCGTATTACTAAGAACAGCAAAAGTGAGATCGCTAGCATCAGTAGAATCGGACCTAGTGTCCGTAAAGGAGGCAGGCGTAAAGGACCGATCCGTAGATTACCCTCGGTCAATACATCCCTGTTCTCACTCAGATATGCGGCAAAGAATATCACTATGAAAATCTTCAAAAGCTCCGACGGTTGCAGGTTGAGAGGTCCAAAATTTAACTGATCATGTGTCGGGCTGTTCAAGTTCTTCACGCGCAATGCGTTGATTATCGTTAATGCTACCAGGAAAATTCCAAGCAATGCCCATGTATATTTATAACGTTTTAACCAGTTCATGTTACGCAAACCAAACACGGTTGCCATACATAGTATTAAGCCCAGTATGACCCATACCAATTGGCGTGTACCCAATAATGAATCTCCAACATCTGGTCCAAGCCGCAATGCCATTAACACGCCAATTCCACTCATGAGACCCACAAGAGGTAATAGCAACTGGTCAGCTTTAGGGAAAAAAATGCTAAGTAGCAGATTCACTAAAATAAGAGCAACGATCAGGCCAAATACCGGTACCGGTACGAGATCGCGAATTGATGGCAGGATTGCTGTGCTGATTGGAATGGGATGCTGGCTATTCGTTGTGGTTTGTGTTTGGAAAAATTGAGCGATAGCTAATTGGACCATTTCAAGCATGAGAATCAGAAATGGAATAATGAGTAACCCCAATTCTTTCCAGCGGTAACGCCGCAATATTCCAGAGTTCATATTTGCTTGCATATAAAATCTTTCTATTGAGCTAACTTAAAGCGAATAAAACCAACTTGAATAATATCCCCAAATCTCGCTGCCAGTGCCTCGCGTGCAGGTTGACTATTTACGTATGTTCCATTCGTACTGCCTGCATCCTGTACATACCACAAGCCGTTGCGGAACCAGAGTCGTGTATGCTCAGACGAGATAAAATTATCCACCAGTTGGATGGAATTTGTCGGGCCTCGACCAATTGTAGTCTGTGGGCTGAGGTCGAAGCGCGTCCCAGGCAAAATGGTACTTGGTCCACTGTCTACCACTATAAGGTGTCCGACCACAGGTGGTGCTTGATTTGTACTATTATCACTTGCAGTGGCCGTCTTACGCAAATCGCGAGTAATAGCGATGACCACCTGCATTAAAAAGAGGTACAGTAAGACGATGAATAATAGCCGTAATATGAATAAAAAGACATCCAATGTCATATTTCGCAGCCCTTACCTTCTCTCGAAGTAAAAGTCATAACTGCCAATAGTGAAGCGGTCACCGCTGCGTAGGGTATGTTGGCGTAAATGTGGCGTACCGTTGATGGTAATTCCATTCGTGCTACCAAGATCAAAAATCATAAACTGGCCATTAGTCTGGTATTTTATTTGAGCGTGGTAACGTGAAACTCGCTTATCTTCAACTATGATATCATTGGTGAGTTGCCGCCCAATATTGACAACGGGTTTTTCTATACGATAAACCTTTTGTTGCATTTGGGGTAAACGAATAGTCAGCCAGGCCTGTGGCAAAGCCTGAATAGGCATTCCCTGTGAATAGCTGCCAGGGAGCATTGGCGATGAACTAGAATTATTTGGTGAACTCCCTGGATGAATGGGAGGATTAGGCAAGCCTGGTAATTGTTGTCCAGGAGGCAGTTGTGAGCGTAGTAATGCTAATTGCTCGGCGCTCAATGCCTGTGTTGCCATTGGACCTGCGTCCGGGTTTGTCTCGTCACCGGCAATAGCATGTTGACGATCTTGCAAATGAGCTTCAATGCGAACAGCACCAGAACGCAAATCGCTGCTGGGATGCAGGCGTAATACAGGCATTACTCGTAACGTGTAGTGTCGTTGGCGTGCTACTTGAATCAGATGATCCTGCCAGCCTTTTTTCAACGTAGCTTCTACTGGAAACAATTGCTGGTGATCTTTAAAACTAAGAAAAATGTCAAAGGCATCTGGAGCCAATCGTCGACCTTCACC
>DATMNR010000357.1:0-5217 GCA_035568795.1 Ktedonobacteraceae bacterium | reverse complement strand
TATCTGCAAATCACGCATGATCTGCTGATTCACGATCTCCTCAACGCGCTGTATTTCCTCACCCGTCAATTTCTTTGGGTGTGAGAAATCAAAGCGTAGTCGCTCCTGAGTAATATTGCTTCCTACCTGGTGCACATGTGTCCCTAGTACATCACGTAGCGCCTGTTGAAGCAAGTGTGTTGCTGTATGCAGTTGGGTAGTACGTTCGCTGTGATCAGCCAGGCCTCCTGAAAACTTTTTCTGATTAGCCTGTCGCGAACGCTCCTGGTGCTGCTTGAAAAGCATGTTGAATCCATCTAGATCAGCACTTAGCCCCCGTTCTTGTGCCAGCTCCGCAGTCAGATTTGGTGGAAACCCAAACGTATCAAAAAGCCGAAAGACCGTATCACCCGGTAGTACCTTCTCACCTCGTTGGCGTAGTCTTTCTTCTTGCTTTTGGAATTCACGCAGTCCTCGTGAGAGTGTTTTCCTGAATCGTTCCTCTTCACGAGTCAATTCACTCAGGATGATTGACCGTCGCTCTTGTAATATCGGATAAACCAACCCGTATCGAGTTATTACTGCTTGCGCTACTTCGGCGATGAACATTTGTGGCAGATTCAATTCATGCCCACATCGCACTGCGCGACGGATCAACCTGCGGCATATATAGCCTTGTTCAACATTACCAGGAAGCACACCATCCGCGATAATAAAGGTTGCTGCGCGCATATGATCCGCGATAATACGCATCAATCTCTGCTCTTGTTCAGTCGAGAGAACCACATTATCGGTTCTTCCTCTCAACTCTACTTCGCCAGCAGTATGGTCAGATGTAGTGCCATCCTGTTTCATACGTAGTTCATTGATGCGCTGCATAATAGGGATGAATAGATCAGTTGTAAAGACGTCACTCGTTCCTAGATGCACACAAAGCGTTCGTTCCAAACCAATGCCAACATCAATATTGCGTTGTTTCAGTGGCACATATGCACCCTCTTCTGTTTTGTTATACTGCATGAATACATTATTGCCGATCTCAATATATTTACCGCAAGCACAACCTGGCCGGCAATCAGGACCGTGCTTGGGGCGTCCTGTATCGTAGAAGAGTTCGGAGTCTGGACCGCAAGGACCAGTCTTGCCTACAGGCGGCCACCAGTTGTCTTTTTTAGGCAAGTAGTAGATACGCTCCTGACGGATTCCTAATTCCAACCATATTTGCACAGCTTCGTCATCTTGCGGAGCATCACTATCACCCGCAAAGACAGTGACAGATATGCGCTCCTGCTCTAATCCCAACACGTGTGTAAACCATTCCAATGTCCAGCGCAGCGAGTCCCGTTTCCAATAATCACCAAGTGACCAGAAGCCAAGCATTTCAAAGAATGTGTTGTGACTGATATCACCCACTTCTTCAATATCGTCGGTGCGCAAACACTTTTGCACATTCGCAAGCCGCTGCCCAAAGGGATGTATCTCACCCAGCAAGTAAGGCACGAGTGGATGCATCCCCGCGCTCGTAAAGAGCGCAGAGGGGTCATTTTCTGGCACGAGCGAGGCCGATGGAATAATCCTATGCCCTCGCTCCGCAAAGAAGCTCAAGAATGCTTGTCTCAGTTCATCTCCTGTCATGATACGTTTCTCCTCCTTTCGTCCAGCCTGAGCCAGCTATTGTCAGCCTGAACCTACTATTGTCATTCTGAGCGTTAACGAAGAATCTCAGCGCTAGCCTTGTTGATACACAAACAAAAAGCCCACCCCGAACACATGTCGGGGCGGGCTTGAACATTCAAATGTAACCCGTGGTACCACCCTGATTGGAACTGCACCGCGTCAAAAAATATTACGCGGATAGGTTTCCCACTTAGCAGGCACAGAATTTTCTGCTGAGAGATCACCAATACAAATGTCCTGGCAAATCACTCCTATAAGCGTATATTCGATGCCTTGCCCATAGATAACGGTGGGCTTCCGGCAAGAATTACTGGCTACCTCAATCGAAGTAGCGTTCGTCCCGCGTCGCGGTCTGATGAACTCTAAGTATCAGACAGGAGGGTGGCTTTTCATGTGATTCCATATGCCAGGCTTTCACCATCCCCGGCTCGCTATTACTGTAACCAGCATGTATTCTTCCCTCGTGACGACATAACTTATGTGATGTGTCAAGTATACATACAGATGACAAAATTTGTCAATTGGCACTCTCTTCCTATGTCAGATACAATATATAGAGAACATAGATGACTTTACAGCGGGCTAGATTGGCCCATTCTTTAGGTATCGAGCTAAACAGAAATATGAATGTAGAAATATCAAATCCGCTTAATAAGCAAAAGTCAACTCAACCAGGGCAATTGCCTTTTACTCTTGACCACGAATTACTTATCAAAACCTTACAGGAAGCAATCAACCTTTCTACACAACAACAGCGAAGAATCCTGGCCAGCTTCACGCAAAAGATAAAGTGGCACGACACAATTCAGGCTTTCAGCGGCGCCAGATTGGCGAGTCTGGGAGAGTGCTTTTTTTGGGAACAGCCAGCAGAGCAAACGACACTCATTGGCATAGGCGCGGCGACAACCATTGAAACCAGGGGAACTGCGTGTTTTACAGATTCTGCCACTGCCTGGCGTGCCTTGATGCATGATGTTGTGATCTCATACGCGCCAGGAACAGAGCCTACGCCTGGCAGTGGTCCTGTTCTCTTCGGTGGTTTTGCTTTCGATACGCTATCACCACGCGCGCAACTCTGGTCTGACTTCCCAGATGGGTTGCTTATTTTACCCCATTTCTTATTGAGCTATAATGCCAATCATGTGTCTCTCACTATAAATAGTATGATCCAGGCAACTGATTCTTGCGAGTCGCAAGCACAACAGATTAAAGAAGATCTGAATAAGCTGCAAGCCGCCATTACACAAAGCTCAAACATGCCATTAGATCAAACCACCAGCCATATTTCCATCTACGAGAGTCGACCAGCCTCCGAATGGATGAAAATGGTAGCAAACGTCGTCGAAAAAATTCGGCAAGGAATATTTGAGAAAGTCGTGCTCGCGCGCGACATTCAGTTAGTACTCGACAATCCAACAGAAACGTTTGATATCACTTCCACTCTCCAGAGATTGCGTGAAAACTATCCAGGCGCTTATGTCTTCGCCATACAACGTGGGGTGAGATTCTTCGTTGGCGCAACACCTGAACGTCTGGTACTGGCCCAGGATGGAAAGATACACACGATGGCGCTGGCCGGTTCAGTGCGACGTGGCGAAACAGAGGTTGAGGATACCCAACTAGGTGCAGAGCTATTACACAGTGACAAGAATATCAACGAACATGTCATCGTCGTAACGATGGTGCAAGAAGCGCTGAAGAATCATTGTACTAACGTGAAAGTCTCCGCGTCACCCCAGTTATTGAAGCTAAAGAATTTGCAGCATCTGCAAACTCCTATCACTGGTGATCTTATCCCAGGACGTTGTATTCTTGATGTTATGTCTGAGTTGCATCCCACACCCGCAGTAGGAGGTTTCCCACGTGACGCTGCCCTTGAAGAGATTCGCAACACTGAAAAGTTAGATAGAGGCTGGTATGCTGGACCCCTTGGCTGGATTGGCGCAAGCGGCCATGGCGAGTTTGCAGTTGCATTGCGTTCGGGCCTGGTAGATAGCGCAAAAGCTACGCTCTTCGCAGGATGCGGCATCGTTGCAAGCTCTGACCCTCAGATTGAGTATGCTGAGTCCTGGTGGAAATTTCAAGTGATGTTACGTGGCCTGGGTAGCGACAATTAAGGGTATTAAATATGTCAAATGAATCGATCGTGACACAAGACTCCGCAAATCCTGCTTTTATCTATGCCGTCGTGTTTGTTGACGAATTACAGCGAGCGGGTATACGAAACGTTGTAATTTGTCCTGGTTCCCGCTCGACTCCCCTGGCTATGGCTTTTGCAGCACAAACAGTCATTCGTACCTGGATGCATGTTGATGAGCGTTCAGCAGCTTTCTTCGGGCTGGGGATGGCAAAACAGTTGCGTAAGCCAGTCGCCTTGCTATGTACTTCGGGAACAGCAGCAGCAAACTTTTTACCTGCACTCGTCGAAGCGACATTAAGCCATATACCCTTGCTGGTACTGACAGCCGATCGCCCTCATGAACTGCGCGACAATGGTGCGCCACAAAGTATTGACCAGAATCGGCTCTATGGTACATACGCGAAATGGTTTGTTGATATAGCTCTACCGGAAGCAACAGATGCCGCTTTGCGCTATATTCGCACGATTGCAGACCGTGCTGTAGCCGCTACTCAAGCTATTCCCTCGGGTCCAGTGCATCTTAATTTCCCTTTTCGAGAACCATTAACGCCTGAGCCAATTCAAGGGCAATCACTACCTCCAGTAGAAAAGCAGGATCGCATTGCCTGGCAGGGAAGACCAGGCAATGCTGCTTACCTAGAAGTTCACGATGCGCCACAAAGCACACCTCCATATTCGACTATAGGAAATCTTTCAGACATAGTAAGTGAAACGCAACGTGGACTTATCATTGTTGGATCAAACGACGATCCCACGCTCACTGAACCACTTACACGGCTGGCAGAGTACCTTGGCTATCCTATTCTGGCTGATCCGCTTTCGCAACTGCGGTGTGGTGTCTCTCAGCAAAATATGGTACTCACCAGTTACGATGCTTTTTTACGTATCGACTCCTTTATCGAATGTGCGCAACCAGAACTCATCATTCGTTTTGGCGCTATGCCGACATCCAAGCCGTTACTGCTCTATCTGAAACACTATGCATCCACTCCCCTGGTAGTCATCGATGGCAATAGCGGCTGGGAGGAACCAACGCAACTTGCATGCCAACTCATTCATGCCAATCCAACCGCTCTATGCCAGGAACTCTACAATGTGCTGGACCAATACCATACAGGTGAAGAAAGGCCATCAATCGCATCTCAAGCATGGCTAAGCTTGTGGCAAGATACGGACAAAATCACACAGCAAGCATTACTGAACACGATATATGATTTCAAAGAAATCTTTGAAGGAAGAGTTTTTAGCGAACTCGCGAATCTGTTACAAGATGGCACAACACTCTATATAGGTAACAGCATGCCTGTGAGAGACCTGGATACCTTTTTTTGGTCCAGCAAACAGCGCATACGCATCATGGGTAACCGTGGCGCAAACGGCATTGATGGGGTTGTCTCAAGTGCCCTTGGTGCAAATGCTGT
>DATMNR010000356.1:0-3087 GCA_035568795.1 Ktedonobacteraceae bacterium | reverse complement strand
CGTACAGCTCTGATCCTCGATATCTTTGCACAACATGCTCGTACTCGTGAAGGCCGTTTGCAGGTTGAGTTGGCTCAGCTAGAGTATCGGTTGCCTCGTCTGGCAGGCCGTGGAGTAGAGCTTTCGCGACAGGCAGGTGGTTCGCGCAGCGCGGGTGCAGGTGGTGTTGGTGGAGCAATTGGGGTGCGTGGTCCTGGTGAAACAAAGCTTGAGATTGATCGCAGGCGCATTCGTAGTCGTATCGCCGAATTACGTGAGGAAATCGAAGGAGTGCGCGAACAACGCACCATACATCGCAGGAAACGTGCAGCACAGGCTATACCTGTTATCGCAGTCGTTGGTTATACCAATGCTGGAAAATCTACCCTCTTTAATTCGCTCACCGAAGCTGAGGTCCTGGCCGAAAATAAGCTCTTTGCAACGCTTGATCCTACTACTCGTCACATCACATTACCAGGAAATCAAGAGGCTTTGCTTACAGACACAGTGGGTTTTATCCAGAAACTACCAACTCGTTTGATCGCTGCGTTTCGCGCAACCCTCGAAGAAGTTATTGATGCTGATTTGCTGCTGGAGGTAGTGGATATCAGTCACGAAAATGCAATTGAGCAGAGTGAGACTGTCAACGAAGTCCTTCACGAACTAGAGACCGACGAAAAGCCACGGGTCACAGCCTTGAATAAGATTGATTTGCTTGTTGATCCGCAAGAAGTAGATACGTCACTCTATCCGCATGCTGTTGCGGTATCTGCCCTTCAGAAAGTAGGTCTGGATGCTCTACTTGCCCAAATCGCGCAGGTGCTTGCCGCCACTATGGAAGTTGTTCAGGTGATCATTCCTTACGATAAGAGCGAACTGGTTGAACTTTTTCACCGGCGAGGGCGTGTTGAGCTAGAAGAACATCGATCCAATGGTACATTTATTGTTGGTCGTATTCCGCGCTCCTTACTCAATTATTTTACCCAATGTAAATAATCACATGTATACTTTTCAATAGCTTGTATGCACGTTATAATGAGTCCAACCAAATTTTTCGTTGGGGCACTTTTAGGAGCAACAGTATGGTCAACACAGAGCGTTTTCAGGTTCGATTCTGGGGAGTGCGTGGCAGCTATCCCACTCCTGGGCCTCAGACAACACGCTATGGAGGAAATACCACCTGTGTTGAAGTAGTTGCAGGTACTCGCACATTGATTCTCGATTCCGGAAGTGGCATCATACGCCTCGGCAAGGATGTGTTATCTCGTTCAGCAGGCAGACCTTTCAACCTGGCGTTATTTATTACGCACGGGCATAGCGATCACTTGCTTGGCTTTCCCTTTTTTGCTCCACTATACGAGCGTCGCGCTACTATCGATTTTTTTGGTCCGGGTCTTGGGGGTCGCACTATCGAGCAACTTGTAACCCCATTCATGTCTCCACCGTATTTTCCAGTAGAGATGCAAACGTTACCTTCGCACCGCGTATTCCATACGATCTCTGAGCAAGAGCAAATCATCTGGAGGAACGGCGATTTACAGCCTACTGTTACGAATGAAGGCGAGTATGTACCAGAAGCAGAATTACGTGTTGTTGCCAGGCTGACCAATAGTCATCCATTGGATGGTGCTGTAATATATAGGATCGAATATGCTGGCCGGCGCCTGGTTTTTGCCACTGATGTAGAATGGAGAGAAGAATGCGAACCTGGCTTCCTTGATTTTGTTGAAGGAGCCGACTTGCTCATCCATGATGCTCAATATACGCTCGATGATTATCACGATAACAGGCAAGGATTTGGGCATAGCTCTTTTGAAATGGCGACAGAAGTAGCTAACTCGGCACATGTTCGTAGGTTGATCTTGTTCCACCACGAACCAACGTATGACGACAACAAGCTAGACGCTATACAAGCTGATGCGCGGTTACGCTTTGCAGATACATCAGTCGCCTGTGAAGGCATGGAAATTAATCTTTTGTAAAAGTCTGAGCGCTTTTTCTATGCGCTATGAATAGTATAGGCATTTGTGCGGAATGCCATTTGTGAGGATAACTATGATAAATGTTGTACTGGCGTTCATGATCATTGGCTCTTTCTTAGTGGCAGTTATCATTCATGAATTTGGTCATTCCCTGGTAGCTACCATGTTAGGCGATCCAACTCCCCGTAAGGAGGGGCGGCTTTCCGCGGCTCTAAGCACGCAAATTGATCCCATAGGAACTATGCTCTGTGTGATTCTCGCTTTTTTCCCTGTTGCTGCAGGTCCGGTTGGTCTTGGTTGGGGAAAACCAGTTAAAGTCGATCCCTGGAAATTGCGCGGTGGGCCAAATTTTGGTACATTATTAGTGACCCTGGGCGGTTTGCTCATAAGCCTGATTGTAGGTGTGCTCTTCGCATTTTTACTTCGTTTCATTCCACTCAGTTTTTTAAATAACGTCTATTCGGTACGCATAACTCAATTGGTTATAGTCTTTGCGAGTGTAAACATTTGCATGGTTATTTTCAATTTGATACCACTCTATCCGCTCGATGGATACCAGATTGTGTATACATTGCTGCCCAGTCGACAGGCTGTACAGTTCGCTAAATCTGCTACTTATGGTCCATTTATTATTCTGGGTGTCTTGTTTTTATTACCTTTCCTGGCTCAAATTGGAGGACTGAGTGGTTTCTTCCTTTTTCATATTCCAACCTATATTCTGCTGGCTTCCAATTATTTGACAAGTTTCGTCTCGGGTCTTCCATTCGCACTTATTAATCAGACTTACTTCATGTAATTGGCAGATGATTCACTTGATGGTATGAGGTCTTCATTGCATACAATCGCTTATCGTCTCTGGCAGGCACGTCAACAACTCGGTTTTGTTGCTCCACTTTCGACTGAGGAATATACCCAGGTGACGCAATGGCTTCCTGACTCTGCCTTGCCTCTTTTTCGTACAATGTCAGATACCGACCAACATCATTCTCTCAGGGTGTGTCAGGGTTTGCTCAAGCAAGGTTGTATCGATCGAGATTTACTTGCGGCAGCGCTTTTACATGATGTTGGTAAAGCCCAGGGGCGTGTACCTTTCTGGACACGACCGGCAATTGTCCTGGGCAAGCTA
>DATMNR010000355.1:0-7622 GCA_035568795.1 Ktedonobacteraceae bacterium | reverse complement strand
GTGTACGCCATAGTTCCTGCTGTATTCAGTGTACTCTGTGAGTGAGAGTTTTGAGCCAATACAGCGATACCGAAGTCGCTGAGCAACACTTCATTGCGTCTCCCCAGCAAGAGGTTCTCTGGTTTAACGTCCCGGTGGATCAGCCTCTCGTCATGGGCATACTGGAGAGCATCGGCTATCTGCTTGACATAGGAAACAATGGTAGGTAGAGGAAGGATGGTTCCCTTGGGATAGCGCTGGCGCAACGTGCCGCCAGGGGCAAAGTCCATTACAAGATAGGAAGTTTCACCTTCCATGCCGAACTCCAGGACGCGCACTATATGAGGATGTATTAAATGAGCAATGATGCGTGCCTCGATGCGAAATGAAATGACATCCTCTTTATTCAATTGAGTCTGCATCATCTTAACTGCAGCCAGCGTACCAAGGTGAATATGCCCACCAAGATAAACTTCAGCGAAGGTTCCTTTCCCCAACAACTGAATGAGCTGGTAATTACCGAGTTGTTGTCCAATACGGTCAGCCATAGACCTCTCTCCACCTGAATGCTAAGTTCAAATTACCAACGAAAGGCACGAGATTGGTTCCAGATGCAACAGCACCACTACAGATTGCAGACATGAACTTGATCAAACTTGCTTCCTCTGATGCTCGATCTTTTTCCGTTCCCTCTCGTCCCTTTTCCTTTTCAACTCCAGCAATCTCATATACAGAGTATAAATCAATGGTTTATAAACAAGATCGTGGGTTTCCAGGAAACGCAATGCAAATCCACCAAAGCCTCTCTTGAACAAATACACGCCCCAGAGTTCCTGGCCTTCTTCTAATACATCAGGGATACCGCGAAAATTGTAATACCAGCAACCATGCGCTTTAGCCCATTGCATGCCGGTCCACTGCAACAAGTGATTGGGCATCAGGTTGCGTTGCTCATTCGATGATGCGCCATACATATACCAGCTCCACAGGCCTAAACGCAGCACGATAATAGCGGCAATGGCTTTGCCTTCATGTTCCGCAAGGAAAAGCGCAACTCTATCATCGTTGCTATACAGTCGCATCACATCTTCATAATGCTGCTTGTTGTGGATGAAAAATTGATCGCGCTCGCTCGTCGTCTCATAAATATGATAAAATGTTTCCAGGTCAGCCTGTCCTTCGCCCCTGCGTACAATCACACCTTTACGACCCGCTAAACGCACATTGTAGCGCCATTTTTCTTTCATGCCTGCCAGGATATCTTTTTCATCGGGTCGCAGGTCGAGAACCCATTCATTGCGCACATGAACTGCGTATGGGTTAGGACGAAAACCGCGTTTGTGTAATGCTTCCAGCCACTGATCATTCCCATCAGGTACGCTCGGCTCGATTTTGAACATGAATGCTCCGCGTTTGTGTGCCTCTGTCAAAATGTAGTCTAGCAAGATATCCATCGCTGGCGAAGCGGGATCATCAATAATCGGGCCTCTGGCCGCGTAGAAATAGGATTTTCTTAACACCGGGGCGTGAGTAATCAATAGCAAGATGGCGGCACGAAGCTGACCATCATCATCCACGACACCTATGCGCAGCGTTTCGGCTCCAAGGTGTGGCGCAAGTTCAGCCCATTCATAGGATTGAGTGATATTGCAACACTCCGATGCGGCAACAAAATCGTTCCATAGTTGGCGGTCGGTTATAATACGTGCCTGCATATGTTTTTTCTCAGTTTGAATCATTCTCGACGCAATCTCCTTCAACCCTGATTCTCGCCTTTGCCTCTGGCGGCTCGTTCTAATTCTACTTTTTTGCGTTCTTCGTGCCTGTGCATGCGGCGAATTTCAACCGATTTGCGCCACGCGTTATAGATAAGAGGTCGATAGACGTAATCTTGCGTTGGCATGTTCATGCGTGAGAAGCCTCCAAATCCCTTCTTATATTCATATACTCCCCACATTTCTTCTCCTGGCTCCAGTATTTCGGGTATGGTGCGAAAATCGAAATAGGAGCATCCGCGTGCCCTGGCCCATTGAATACAACGGTATTGAAGCAAGTATGTTGGTTTAAGGTTGCGCTTGTTATTGGAAGAGGCTCCAAACATATCCCAGCACCAATCACCAAAGCGAATCAGCATCTTGGCGGCGAGGGCTTCTCCCTCGTGTTCGGCCAGGTAGAGCACCGCGTCACCCTTTTCAGAGAACTGGCGCAAAATCTCGCGGTGATAGTCCTGATTGTGAATGAAGAATGCATCACGCTCACTGGTGATTTTGAGCAGTTCATAATACGCGTCAAAATCAACCTCGCTTTGCGCTTCACGTATGACGACACCCTTACGTTCGGCGCTACGTACATTCTGCCGCCATGTCATCTTGAAGTTAGCCAGCAATTGTTCATCGCCTGGTCGAATATCGAGAACCCAGCTTCGCCGCCCATGTACCGCCTGGGGATTAGTCTGAAAGCCCAGGTCGTGGTATGCTTCTATCCACCTGTCAAGGTGTGGGTCGTCATCAGCGATATTTGGTTCAAGGCGTAAAACCACAGCATGTTCAGCGCGTGTGATCTTCTGCACGCTTTCAATCAGAGATGTAAGTGCAGGAGAATCGGGGTGTTCCACTGTTGGCCCGCGCGAGCTGTAAAGCCAGTTGAAGCGCACTCCCGGTACGGGTAAAGGAATTGGAACTCGAGAACCTGTCAGCATCATAGCGCCGATTAAACGTCCATTTTCCATAGCTCCCAAGCGATAGATATGACCACCAAGATAGTGATTCAATTCGCCCCACTCATAAGATTGCAGCAGGTGGCCTCTCGGCTGGCTTGTTAAAAAGCCATTCCATTGTGCTTTATCGGTAATTTCCTGAATGATGATAGTCATACTGCAATCAAAGACTCTCTAAAAATTCGCTTCGCAGGATACTGTAGACACGCTCATCGTGGTACTTACCGAAACGAAACATGGACTGGCGTAACCTTCCTTCAAACTTCATGCCCGCCTTCTCATCTGCGCGCCAGCCTCCAATATTCTCTTCAAAATCCTTTGTTTGAATGCGGTTCAGATTGAGTTCCATAAAACCATAGCGGAACATTAATGTTGTTGCCTCGGTGCCATAACCTTTCCCCCACACTGAGCGGTCGCCAATAATGACATAGAACTCGGCGCTCTGGTTGATATAATTGATATCTTTTAGCCCGACCAGCCCGATCAGCCCGTTATCGCTGTTGAGGGTCACGCCAAAGATAATATGTTTTCCATCTTTGTAGAGTTGCTCAAGCCGCTCTTTGCCACGTGTATCGCTTGTGGGAAAAATCGAAAAATACTTGCGGATCTCTTCATCGTTCATCCAGGTAGAGTACAGGTGATTATCCTGTGCAGGTTCTAATGGTCTCAGATAAATGCGCTCCCCTACGATAAAAGGATTTTGCATCTGTGAGGTATCTTGCGCCATACGTAAGAGTGATCTCCCTTCTTTTGTACGAAGGCAAGTATAGCATAGGTGGGGTGGTGAGGCAATTGAGATAGCTCATGGGACAATAATGTGTATGCCTTCTCACTACCTGCGTGAGAGAAAGGGCATACACAGTGTTCAATCCTTAGATGGTTGGCGTTGCGTATTTCTCAGCATAATCTCCAATGACAGGAAGTTTGAAGTATTTACCCTGAAACGCGTACACCATCAATACTATCCAGACAACGAGTAATGCAAGTGGCAGCAGAATAGTAAGACAGGTAAAAACAAATCCCAGGGGAATCAGGATAACACTTGCATAAAGAAAGGACTGAACGGTGAAGAGTACAATAAACAGCACGATCCAGAAAGCATTGAAGAGAATTGATTGCATTGCATGAAAACGCACAAAGCGATTCTGCTTCTCTCCGAAGTAGAAAATTAGCCCACCAACAATTGAAAACAGGTAGCTCAATCCCGCTGCAACATTGGCATCCATGCCCATCGAAGTAGGGCCATTCGGATTAGTGGTAGTATAGGGGGAGCCATATTGCGTTTGTTGCTGATAACCACCGGGTTGATAGCCTGGCTGTTGTTGGTATCCGCCTTGCTGGTAGTTGGGTTGTTGGTAACCACCGGGTTGATAACCCGGCTGTTGGTAGCCGCCTTGATAGGGGTCTTGTTGTGGTTGGCTCCATGGTTGTTGCGGATAGCCTTCTGGTTGCGCAGGTTGATTAGGATCCTGCCCCTGATTCGGATTCCATGACATCGATTTTACCTCATTTCTTTTCATTAGATGTAGATGAGTTTACAATGAAGGATAAACGAATTGATAGTTATGCCAGATTTTAAGCTTCACCATACATGAACTACTACGTACTATACCTTGAGGGGTTGTAATTGTACAGACTACAAGCGAAGAAACTCACGCGCTGGGTACCGAGATCCTTCGCTGGCGCTCAGGATGACAAGCGGAGGGAGTACGATGAGGATAACAAACATAGGGAGTATTCAGGATGACAAGCGAAGGGAATGCCCTAGGCTGGAGAATGTGGATAGGAATCGCCCGGCAGGCGCTCAGAGGGTGGAATTATCAATGGAGGATGCTCATGTTCGCTATCTTCATCTTTGTGCTGTACGTCGTCGGGTGTAATAGGTCGGAGTAGTTTACGCTCGCGCGTTGCTGATTCACGTTCATCTAAATGCAAAGGCCGTATTTGTGGATTATCATTATCGCCCCTCTCGCGGCTCTTAGCAGTCTTTGGCCCGTCTAAGAGGGCAGCGTCGATAACCTGATCCATAGAATCTACAATTGTGAATTTGATGCGCTGTCGGATCTTGGCCGGGATGTCAGCCAGATCTTTCTTATTTTCCAAAGGGATGAGTAAGTGATAGATATTCGCATGGTGCGCAGCAAGTACTTTCTCTTTCAGTCCACCTATGCCCAGCACTCGCCCTCGAAGTGTGATTTCCCCTGTCATTGCAAGTCCCGAACGAATAGGACGCCCAGTAAGCGCTGAAATAAGCGCGGTGGCAATAGTGATGCCAGCAGACGGTCCATCTTTAGGCAAGGCATTTTCAGGCATGTGTATATGTAAATCAGTACTATCCTGGAAATTTGGGTCGATCAGTAGCTCTTCTGCGCGCGAACGAATGTAGGAAAGCGCGGCATACGCGGACTCGCGCATCACATCACCCAATTGTCCAGTGATAAGTAATTCGCCTTTCCCCGTCATTGTCGCAACTTCAACAGGCAATAGTATCCCACCCATCTCGGTCACAGCCAGACCCATCGCCACGCCAACCTGTACTTTTTGCACTATCGGACTTTCGGTGTAGCGAGGTGTACCAAGATACTGTTCCAGGCTATTGATTGTGAGTCTTAGATGCGAATCTGGTTTCTCGATGATTCTTTTAGCAGCTTTACGGCAAATGGTTGCCAGTTGCCGTTCAAGGTTGCGTACGCCTGCCTCACGAGTGTAGCCTGTTACTATTTGTTGCATGACTGATTGTGGAATCTTTAGTTGCTCGGGAGCCAGACCATGCTCTGCCATTACAGCAGGCAAGAGGTGACGCAATCCAATATTCACTTTCTCTTCGAGCATATATCCTGGCAGGTCAATGATATCCATGCGATCGGCTAGTGCACGTGGAATCTGGTATTTCACATTTCCAGTACAAATAAAAAATACCTCAGAAAGATCAAAAGGTACTTCGAGGTAATGGTCGGTAAAGTTGCTATTCTGCTCAGGATCGAGAACTTCTAAGAGCGCGGCAGCGGGGTCTCCACGATACTCTGCGGAAAGCTTGTCAATCTCATCGAGCAAAAATACCGGATTGCGCACTCCAACCGTCTTCATTGATTGAATAATACGGCCGGGGAGAGCGCCCACATATGTACGGCGGTGACCGCGTATTTCGGCCTCGTCATGCACGCCTCCTAGTGAAATACGCGCAAATTTGCGTCCGAGAGCTCGAGCTATCGAACGGCCCAGTGATGTTTTACCCACACCTGGAGGACCAATAAAGCAAAGAATCTGTCCCTGACTCTCCCTACGGGAGTATCCATCTCTTTGAGCAAGTTTCTGACGTAACTCACGTACCGCCAGAAACTCAATGATACGTTCCTTAATTCCCTCAAGACCGTAATGATCTTCATCCAATGTTCGTCGTGTTGAATCAATGCTGAAACTGTCCTCGCTGCGCTCAGCCCAGGGTAAAGCCAGTAGCCAATCGATATATGAACGCATGATCGCGATCTCGGCTGATTGGGGAGGTGTGCGCTCAAGCCGATCAATCTCTTTACGTACCCTGGTTGAAATCTCAGGAGGCATCGATTTTTCGTTTAACCTGGCAAGCAATTCTCCTACTTCGCTAGAAGTCTCTATCCCCAACTCTTCCTGAATTGCGCGCAATTGCTCTCGCAAATAGAACTCTTTTTGCGTGCGGTCTACCTGAGAACGAACCCGATTACGAATGGTTGCTTCGAGTTCTAGTATTTCAATTTCGTTACCCATGATGACACAGATTTTTTCGAGGCGTGCTAAAGGGTCCGTCGTCTCAAGCAAATCTTGTTGTTGCTCAGGATCGGTCACGAGATGCGCCGCCAGCATATCCGAAAGTCTTGAGGCAGACTTGAGGGCAACTATCGAATTAATATCTTCTACCGAAAACCGACGGTTCAGTTGAGCATAGCGCTCGAAGAGGTTAGTGGCATGTCGTACGACCGCATCAGCCTGGGGATCGCGCGTGTGGGTTTCCCGTGGGGTAGATATACGAACACGTAGATAAGGATCGAGTTCATCGTACTCTTCGATGTGCACGCGACTTATTCCGCTTAGGAGCATCTGAAAACTGCCGTCCGTCTGGCGGTGCAACGTTGTGACTTCTACCAGTGTACCCGTAGGGTAAATATCCTTCGGCTGGGGATCGTCTATCTCGGGATCACGTTGGGAAGCGGCAACGAGCAAATGATCAGGTTGTGTCATCGCTTCTTCAACTGCGAGAACCGACTTTTCGCGTGCAACTGCTAATGTCATACGTGTACGCGGAAATACAACCATATTTTTTAACGCCACGAGCGGATACGTTTCATTGTTATTCGTATTTTGTTCCTGGCGTTCCTGTTCGCTCACCTATTTCCACCTACCTGGTACATAAAGAGGGAAGAATTTTCAGGGGCATTCCCCGTTCTCCGAAAAGGAGCCTTGTGCCGGATCCCTCAAACCCGCAGTACCCCTTTTCTGAAAAAGAAAGTGAATAAAAAAGGTATGAGCCTGCATTAAGCAGACTCATCTTCAGAATATGCTGTTGCGCGCTCAGTACGCGTAATCAGTAAAGGTTTGTTGCGTTGAGTAATCACCTCATCGTTGATAATCACTTTCTTGACATCAGAGCGCGATGGGATTTCATACATTATTTCAAGTAATACATCCTCAATGATACTGCGCAAACCTCGGGCTCCTGTGCGCTGTTTTAAGGCTCCTTCGGCAGCAGCATCAAGGGCATCCTGGGTGAAAACAAGTTCAACACGATCGAGTTGTAAAAACTTTTGATACTGTTTCACGATCGCGTTTTTCGGCTCAGTCAAAATACGTATCAGTGCATCTTTGTCCAAGCTATCCAAAGAGACGGCAACAGGCAAGCGTCCTACAAACTCGGGGATCAGCCCGTACTTCAATAAATCATCTGGTATAAGCT
>DATMNR010000354.1:0-4251 GCA_035568795.1 Ktedonobacteraceae bacterium | reverse complement strand
GTAGAGTCGGCTGCCCGTGAGCGCATTCCACACCTGTACCGTCCGATCATAGCTGCCAGATGCCAAGAGCGTGCTGTCAGATGACCAGGAAAGCGCATCGACGGTAGCTGTATGCTCTGTATAGAGAACAGGGGAGCTCCCATCCTGAGCATTCCATACCTGAGCCGTTTTATCCTGGCCGCAAGAAGCGATGTGTTTGCCATCATGAGACCAGGCGACGGAATTGACAGCATCTGAGTGGCCGGTGTAGGTAAAGAGGTGGGTGCCATGCTGGGCATCCCACACTTGTACTGTTTTATCTAAGCTGCTTGAGGTGATGTGCTTGCCATCTGGCGACCAGCTTACGACCGTCACGGCGTCAGAGTGCCCTTTATAGCTGGTGAAGAGTTTACCGGTTTGGGAGTTCCAGATTTGCACGGTCGAATCAACGCCTGCTGAGGCAATATGTGTGTCACCAGGTGACCAGGCGGCCGTCAGCACCTCTCCCTCGTGGCCGTTATAGGTAATAAGGAGTTTACCAGTTTGGGCATTCCACACCTGTGCTGTGCCGTCGCGGCTCCCCGAGACAATACGATCGCCATGGTGAGACCAATCAAGCGCAGTTATTCTATCGGAGTGACCTTTATAGATGTATGGGTTACTGCCATTGCGGGCGTCCCACACCTGTACGGTCTGGTCTCTCCCTGCTGAAGCGAGACGCGTACTATCAGGTGCCCAGGCAACGATATAGACCTCGGCAGAATGTCCTTTGTACGTGAAAAGGAGATTCGGGTCAGGAGGTACAGCCGTCGGAGTTGGGGAAAGGGGAGCAGAGGGGGATGCTGATTGGGTTGTGGAGCCAGCCCCATTTGATGCAGGTGTGCCACAGCCGAGAAGGATCGAACTGATCCACACGGCACTTCCTGCTCTAATAAGCAGTGCTCTGCGGCTGATCTGCGTTTGTGCGTCCGGAAGGGATGGTGTAAGAGGGTGTTTCACGCGCTATCCTTTCTTTTGTATCCGTCTTGATATATAATAATTGGCATATATCATATCTTATATATGCACGTTCAAGGCTATTTCTCACACACGCTTAGAAAACAGGATCATTTTCTTCTCTCTCAGCCTGATGCTTGGGTAAAATGGCAGTATGCAACGGGTGCGGTACTAGCGCGTGAAGAATACTTGAACGATGGGGTGAGCGGCCGGGAAAATGCAACGAGGATTACCACGAGGAAAGGAGGAGGATAAGGAGCATGTCTATTTCAACACTGGGTTATGCCATTCTATCACTGCTGGCGCGTACTCCGCTTTCTGGCTATGATATCGCCCGCGAGATGAAAAGGCCAACATCTTTCTTTTTTGGTCATGCGCAAATCAGCCAGATTTATCCGGAGCTATCGCGTCTGGAAGGGTACGAACTCGTAACTTCCATCATCATTGAGCAGCAGGGCAAGCCTGATAAGAAAGTCTATACCATTTCACCTACAGGTTTTCAGGAGATTAAGAGCTGGGTGGTGTCGCCTACGCCCCTGCTTGAGGTACGCAGCGAATTTTTGATCAAAGCGCATTCGTTATGGCTGGCTGATGCGGAAGAAGTGCTCCCACAATTCAGAGAACATGCGCGCTATCATCGGGAACATTTGGTGGCCTATGAAGCGAATTTGGCGGAGATGGAAGAGCGTTGGGGAGCAAGTATCGCGCTGCTCAACACGCAAGAATTTGGTGATTATTTGACGGTCAAGCGCGGAGTAAGCTACGAGCACGAATATCTCTCCTGGCTTGAATGGGCAATTATCATCCTGGAAGCACGTGCGAAGTGCCAGCGTGAAGGGGGCGCTCCCGGATAAAGAGGATAGCAATTTGGAGATCATTCAATTGAACTTTGCAATTTTAGCTGCCATATATTGGCCTTTTGGCTACGACCCTATTCCAACTTTCTGTTCCAAACATGGACAAACCTGTTCTGGCTACGTGTGCCGTGTCATGCGCGATGAGATCGCCGACGCAGTCGGCTAGAATGTGAAAGAGCTTCTAGGAACAAGAGCTCACCTAGAGGCGAAAGCCAAAGGGAACAACAGCATGCTACGAAAGCGAGCACAACGTCAAAATGTTGTAGCCTGAGGCTCGCGAGTTCTGCGTCCCATGGTGAGGCCAGACTGCTCGAAGCTCAACCACCAATGATGGAAGTACACATCCCTTGGCAGAACGCTTGAGAACAGGGTCTTTCCGTGTTCAGGATAAAGTAGCCGTACTTTCGCACTCTTACGAAATAAAGGAGGAGCAATGAGCTCTCATGAAGGTGGTGGATAGGGCACCTACAGGACTGTACTGGCATTAACACTATTCGGTCAAATGAGAAAAGACAGAGCCTCCTCTCAAATGGCTTGTGAAGCTGAGTGAGAGCCTCGCGTTGTATTTTTCATTGGCGGGCCTAATAGGCTCATATGAGAAGTTAACAAGCTGAGCAGGTATCGATTTTCGAGTTATTGGAGATGTGAAGCAGGCATCGATCCACCCATTTGGGCTCTGTCTTCTCTTCAATTGCTCCTATTTATAAGTTAAACAATTGCAAGCTCACGAGTGCAGGACTATGACTTGTGCCGAAGGCTCCTGCTGCAACAGCGTGCTGATCTGACCACGAGTTGCCATCGAAGAGAGACCAGAAAAGACGTGGATCATTTCCAACCCCTTTCCAGGCCAGTATTAGCTTGCCTTTGACAACTGCCAGGGCGGGACCTGCACTTGTGCCGTAAGCTCCTCCAGCAACGACTTGTTGATCTGACCACGAACCTTCATACAAAGTAGACCAGAAGAGGCGTGCATCGTTACCTATCCCTTTCCAGGCCATGTACAATCGTCCCCTGAAGAGTGCAAGCGCAGGGCTGTGACTCGTGCCAAAGGCTCCTCCTGCACTTGCCTGCTGATTTGACCACGAGTGTCCATTGTAAAAAGACCAGAAGAGGCGTGCATCGTCACCTATCCCCATCCAGGTCATAAACGCTTCGAGAGCCATTTCCTGATCGCTCATAAAAACCTCCATTGAGTGAACTAAGCCAAGAGATAGAATAAGATTGACATTTCTTCAAATGCAGCTCTTCGTTTTTCTTTACTCTAACCATTATGGGTTACGTTCCTCTTCCTAAGTCGTGTTTGAGAACACTTGTACGCTATGAGCTATTTTGCAGTGATCCTAGTCCTACCTTTAATCCAGTTGGCAACTTTTACTACTACGGTGAAAAGGCAAGACAAACAAAATAGCGAACTACCTGACTGCCCGATGAGGAGAAAAAGCAAGGTAAGTTGCCGATGAGGAGTATGTCTGGACCAGCACCGCTCATTCCGACGTATATATCACTCTACTGGTCAAAGCTCCTTGCTCTCCACAGCATCAAGGATGCGCACTTGTGGGCATTCGATGATCGTTCCCTGGACGCCGCGCCACACCTCGCGCATTGCTGCAAGAAGACCTTCCGCCTCGTTTACGCTGTCGAATTCAAGTTCGATGATGGCGTAATTTGGATTGTCAATCGGCCGTAAGACCCGATAGCGGCGTGCGCCTGACTGTTTCGGGTTGACAGGGTCGATGTCAAATGCATTCTTCCAGGCATCGAAGTTGGGACCGGGTGCTCGATTTGCAAGATGACCATGCTGGTCCTTTCTTTGTAGACAAAACTGTCGTAGCACGAATAGGAGTCTGGATTCCCTTGTTCAAGGATACCTCTCCACGTGCTGTTTGACACGATTACCATCGTGTCAAACTTCGTTTCTACGTGCAAGTATATCATGGGATCATAACATTTTGTATGCTTCATACAGACCGACTTCAGTCTAGCAAGCAGCTAAGCAGGGGTCAATTCATCAGTCCAGTTTACTTGTATTTCATTTATAATGAAAAATACAATTTATTATATATTTGACAAATATTACATAGTTGTGTTATAATAGAAAGAGAAGCAAGGGCAATCACAACGCGCTTGCTTTCTACAGGACCAGCTTCGGCACTTCCCTGCTTCTGTGTTCTCCAGTAATGCCACTCACATCCCCTCTGTCGATTGACGAGGAGTCAGAGACCGCATGAAAAAACCTGACTTACCACACACAAAGGAACAGTATCTATGGTAACACACGTCAACACGTTAGCAGAAGCCAACAAGGCTCTCGCTCGTCGTTTCTATGAGGAAGGTTGGAACCAAGGCAATCTGGCCATCTTTGATGAGCTATTTGCCCCCAACCACGTTTTACACGATCCTGGCTTTCCCGAACCGATAC
>DATMNR010000353.1:0-9194 GCA_035568795.1 Ktedonobacteraceae bacterium | reverse complement strand
AATCGGTCTGGAGGGATCGGCATTTCTGATAGCTTCTGCTTCTTTTTCAACAAAGGAAACATCCAATCGCCAGGAGTGTTCTACCCCAAGCGTGTCAACAGATTCGTGCTCCAGTTGCCAGGCAACAATGCCTTTCCGCTGCTTATACCGCTCCACCAGACGATGAATAAATGTTATCGCAGCCGCGAACAGCGATGGATTAGTGAACGGCTTGATGCGAGTATGTTCCTTGAGAGGGGTTTTCAGATAGTGAGACGGAACAAAGAACTCGGGATAGCTAAAATTTTTCAGCGGACCAACACATAGTATAATCTGCTTTCCTGCTCGTTCAGCAGCATCGATCTGCCAATCGAGTTCATCAGTATTAAATGTACCTGGCGCCCGTTCTATCAGATTCCAGTAGGCCCCCAAACGAATGATCTGAAATGGGTAGGTTAATAATGTTGGCAAGGTGGTTCGCAAATCTAATCCGAGTGCGGCAACTTGTGGTGAGCGAAAGCTTATGCCAAGCATTGTGGAACGACGGGGTTCGATAGGCATATGTTGCCATGCATCCGTCAGAGGTTGTGTAGCCTGCTTCACTCGAACTTCTAGCGCGAGTGGTATCGTCAGAATGCTCGCAGCACCAACTCCAAGAGCAATAGTTCGCAAAGTTTTGTGCAATGATGAATCGCTTTTCTGCATATTTATTATAATCCAGCAAAGAATTTAAAAACTACCATACTAAAGAAACAAAATAAAGTTCATTGCGAGCCCGATTCTCTTTTACCAACATCCACTTTGAGAACGACTTTCCATTTCTTAGAGAGAAGCCTGGAACAAACGACGAAACAGATTCGATTGGAAAAGCATTTCAGGATCATACTGCTTCTTGAGAAGGAGAAATTCTTCAACAGCAGCATCCCCAACACTTCGGCGATAGAGGGAATTTGTGAGAAGAGAGTCTTTCGCAAGATAGAATCTTCCGCCTGCTTCAATCACAATATCCATCAACTCCCTCAGCATTTTATACAGTTTTTGCACCGTCTTGGGAACAATGTAGTAATTGACTTCCAGCGAGAATCCATCGACCTGATAGCTGAGGAGGAAAGGATCCTTTCGATGCTGTTTTATGATGCACCAGAGTGGCATGAATTCCTTCTCTTGAGATCGTCTCATGATCTCCTTGAAAAGGGCCTTTGCCTGGAAACGCGGGACAAATGCTTGAAATGTTTCAGTGCCCTGGGTGAGAAGTGTACGATAAAATGAATACGCTGCCGGCGTATAGTAGGTACTGTGGAACAGGGACCTTTGTAGAATAATCTTTCTATCCCACCATGTACTCAATCGATACATGACACTATTTGCGATACGCACAGTGTTCTTTACGGCAGGCCTGACTATTGTGCCAGTAGATAGTGTATTTTCTAACTTAAACTGATGCGATTTACGGAAGGTTTGAGAATGCTTGGACTCCTGATCTATCGCGTGAAAAGGAGTTTCATGCGAATCGCTATACTTTGTACTGGTCACTAGCCCCCGACCTAAATGGCGTCCTTCAGCGAAGCCATCCACCCAGGCTTCCAGGAAATCAGCCGACTGCTCTTCCTGAAATATCGTCAAGATCTCGCTTAATGAAGCGGCTGGCCGGAGAGTAACATCTACGCTCGATGAGGCAATGCGCTGTAGTTGTAGTGTAATTGAGGTGATAATCCCTAATAATCCGCTACTTCCGACAAGAGCCTGGAAAAACCGGGGATTGCTCTCTGGTGAAAGAGTGAGCATTTGTCCAGTAGCCAGGAGTACAGTAATAGACAGCAGGTGTTCACCAAAAGAGCCACATTTCCAGGCATTTTTTCCGTTCACATTCATGGCAACACACCCACCAATAGTGGCATCTGCTGTGGATGGAGTAACCGGCGGCCACCATCGATCCGTCAGAACAACACGAACTATATCGCGCAAGGTCACTCCTGGCTCAACTTGTATGATTCCTTTATCAGGATCCCAGGAGAGGATACGACGCATTCCCGTTACGTCGATGATGACCCCGTCGGTATTCAATGCTGCGTCTGTGTAGCTATGCCCAGCGCCATGTGGAATCACCGATAGGCCCCATGTGCGAGCAGAAGTGAGCGCATGCTTGATTCCATCTATATCCCTTGCCTTCAATACATAGCAAGGAGATCGTTCCGTCATACTCCAGTTCATGATAAAATCTTGTTTTTCTTGTAGAGTTATGCCATTAACTTCCACTTGTTCATCCTATCGTGTTTCATGACTATTCTCAATAAATTTTCTTATGCTTGTACATTCATCCATACTATACTACGTCTTATCGCAATGATCTGACCAGACTATGACCTATGCTGATTGCAAAATTGGAAAGGAATGTTCAAGTTGCTTCTAACTGATTTTGTACTCAGATTGTGATATGCATACGGTGTAAAAGATAGCATTATCCTAAAACCTGTGCTAAAATCCCCTCAAAACAGGATGAAAATCACATTTCAAACAAGGAGACTCTCATTTGACAACGCATGATAGACGTTATGTGATAATTGGCAATGGAATTGCAGGAACAACTGCCGCCGATACTTTGCGCAAAAATGACCCGAATTGTAGCATCCACCTCCTGACAAACGAACCCTATCCGCTCTATAATCGTGTCTCACTTCCACGTTTTCTCCAGGGAGTGATTGTTGAGCAGAAGGTGATGATTCGCGACTTTGCCTGGCATGAGCAACGCAATATCACGCTTGTAACAGAAACAATGGTAACCTCTGTCAACACGGAAGAGCGTGTAGTCTTGACCGGTGACGGCCAGAAATTTCCCTACGATGCACTTCTGGTCGCTACAGGTGGTTGGGCCAACCCATTAATGACACCAGGTGCGGAAGGCACCAGGCATATTTATAACTTTGTGACGCTGGATGATACCAAATCTATCATTGCCCGTATGCTCGAATCTCGCACGGCTCTGGCTTATGGAGGAAGTTTTATTTCATACGAATTGTGTGATGGATTTGCTGTGCGTAAGCTCGATACAACCTGGTTGATGCGAGGCCCCTACTGGCTGCGTAGTTCGCTTGATCCCGAGGGCGGTGAAGTTGTTGATAACATTGCCAAAAAGTTTGGGGTCAATGTCGTACATGGAGACGAAATCGAATCAGTCATACCCCAAAATGGTGTTCCAGCTTATGTCAGGACGAAAAAGGGACGAGAGATCCAGGCAGATGTTATTGGTATTGGCCTTGGGATCACGCTGAACACCACTTTCCTTGCTCATACTGCGCTTGAGGTTCGAAGTGGCATTGTTGTCAACGAATATTTGGAGACCAATGTTCCTGGTGTGTATTCGGCTGGAGATGTGGCCGAATTTTTTGATCCGACCATTGGCAAACATCACACTATGGGAACCTGGGATAATGGCATGGCACACGGACGTATAGTGGGTGTGAATATGGCCGGGGGCCATGATGCGTATATCGATGTTCCTACCTATACAAGTCCTCTCTTCGATGTCAATATTGCTGTGGTTGGTACAGCAGAAACGAATAATCCAGAGTTGCAGTCCATTGCGCTGAGGGAACCAGGCGAAAAAGGCAATGAGAATTATCGTAAATTATTTTTCCGCGAGAACAAACTTGTTGGCGTCCTCATGATTGGTAGCCCCAAAGGTCGAAAAAAACTCGTTGAAATAGTCAAGAACCAGCAAGTTATTGAAACTGCTGCTGAACGTGAAGCGTTGCTCAGGTTGAAATGATGCCTGACTGATTGGCTATTGAACTTGACGGGATATTACAAGTAGAGTACCGTAGAACTAGAGCTACCTGATGTTTAAGCAACCTTAGCAGGTATGCGATCCTCTTGAAGCATATTTTGTAGCTGTAGGTTTAATAACCAGAGAGGCAATGAATATCTTGCTTCTATACCTCCAGACGCAGGAGAGGTCTTCGTGGCAAAACAGTGTGATCATTGTGGAAAAATCCTGCCGAGTGACACCATTCGGTATTGTCCTGGTTGTGGAAAGTTAGTTGCTTCATCTCGACCGGCTAAAAGGTCATTATCCGAGGACCCACCTGCCTGGATGAAACAGCTTGAAACCAGCTTGACAAACAACAGGTCTAAAATGCCTCTCCGTGAGCTCAATGTGAAAGTGTGGGATGAAGAAGAAACGAGAGATCTCACGTTCCAGCAAAGTGGCATGGATTCAGGCGGAGATGAGCAGGATAACTTGCCGACAAATCCACTTATGGTGGCAAGCTCACCAAAAATCAGTACGCCATCTTCTACACATTCCAATCTCTCTGTAGAAGATGTTGACGAAGTGGAAGTTGCAGAAGAATTACCGACTAATCCTGAATTGACAAGCTTATCCCAAAATATACCTGTAAATCGTGTCCAGTCTTCGCATGGAACTGGCGTTGGCAATGGAAAAATGTCGTATGACCAGATAGAGGATATTGCGACTCGACCTTATGCAGCACAAGCGCGTAACCTATCACATGAGATTGGAAAGCCCGGTCAACAGCAGAGACAGGCAATGCAACCGCCAACTGGATTTGCGAATAGTCCTGCAATGCAAAGGCGTGTGACACTTGTGCCTCCTCCTCAGTCTCAAATTCCGCCTGCGCAACCTTCCAGGCAAACTCCTCCTGTTTCAATGCCAGTGCCACCTTTAACCAGACCCAAAAAGGGCAACCGTATTCGTCTTGCTATTGTGTTTGGTCTTCTTTTCATCTTGCTGCTGGGTGGAGTAATTGCGTGGGTTATTGTTGCTCAGCCCTTTTCTGTTCCTGAAATTACGAAAACAACTCGGAATTTTAAAGATACCTCTCTAGCCGTATCCCTACAATATCCCCAGAATTGGACTGTTGCTGTAAATAAGCAGAATGGTACCGTCATTTTTTATGACGATAATCGTACTGATCAGGTGAATATCACTGTTGTAGTGGTTGGTAACCAGAGTATCGATCAGTATAGAGCAAAGACGGTGAGCTCAGTAGGCATTACCGCACAGAGAACACAGCCGGAGGTATCATTTGCTGGAGCTACTTGGCAGCAGATTCAGGGAAGTGTTCAAGAAAGTGGAGCAAATTACACAGCAACGATACTGGTCACTCTGCATGCTGAGCATTACTATTCCATATTGCAGCTTGCACCCACCCCCACGTATCCTCAAGAAGAACAACTGGTATTTTCTAAAATGCGCTCATCATTTCAATTTTAAGGATGCTGCTATACGTACAAGTGAATGAATGCTATAATATCGCAGTCATACTGGCATTATTCACTCAAATAATGTGCTGATTCGAAAGGAGCGTGCAGTACCGCGCGAAAGTGCGCTGCGCAAAGATACAAACGCTATGGACGATATTCGGTTTGAACGACATTTCCGCACACCATATTCTGAAAGCTACTACATTATGCAAGGAGTAGGGATGCAGGTAAACAACCGTCTTGGAACTGTCGATATTCACTTCACATCAACTGCTGTGCACGGAACACTGATTTTAGAACGCGACCTTGAAGAGATTGAATTGACAAAACTCATCGAGCAAATCGATGAAGATCTTGTGCTCTCTGCGGATATGCCTCGCGATGATTTTCTGGTAAGCGTTTATGTTGGTAGAGATGTTGGTTTTTATAGTGATGAATATTTCGCTGAAGAGACCGATTCTGACTCAGACTTTAATGAAGACGACGAGCTATAAACACATCGTGCGTGCTTTGCCAGGTCTCTGCTAAGGTCAGCTCGCATCTAATCCTCTAATAAGCCGCGCCGCATTGCATATTTCACTAATTCGGCGCGGCTATGCAGATTGAGTTTATCCATGATATGGGTACGATGCGTATCTACAGTTTTAGGACTAATGACAAGGCGTTCCGCAATCTGGTTATTGGTAAACCCTTCAGCTACAAGCTTTAAAATTTCCCGCTCTCTTTCTGTCAAAATGCTGTAACTATCTCTCTCTTCGCCTGCATTTACACGCTGCAAATAATCCCCTACCATGACCGATTGTGCGCTTGGTGAGAGATAGAAGTTTCCATTTTGCACGACATGCAGCGCGGAAATCAATTCCGTATCTGCGGCCTCTTTGAGCATATAGCCTGAGGCGCCTGCTCGCAGCGCTTGAAAAACATACTCATCATTTTCATGCATCGTCAAGATTAAAATCTTCACATCGGGCAGTGCTTTTTTGATTTGCCTTGTTGATTCAATGCCATTCATATCTGGCATAGTGATATCCATTAAGACAATGTCGGGATGCAGGCGCTGTGACTCTTGTATGGCTTGCCGGCCATCATGCGCTTCGCCAATCACATCCATATCTGGCTGGGCATTGAGCATCATTTTAAGCCCGGCACGCAAAATTGTATGATCGTCAACTAATAAAATGCGTATTTTCATCAAAGATTCCTGACATAGGATCGTGTATCCATTAGAATTACATATAATAATATCAAACAGCCATTTCATTTCTGTTTTGAGGAGGCAGCGTTCTCACAGAAGACAGTGGGATACTGACTTCAATAATTGTACCTCGCTCTGAAGTGGAATGTATGTTTAGTGTTCCATCTAGCAAAACAGCCCGTTCATTCATACCTGCTAAACCTAGACCACGTTCTTGACCTGGGGTTTTGAGTATTGCTTCGTAATCGAAACCTTTACCATCATCGGTTATTCTAGCATAAACCCTATCGGTCTCTTCTTTCAATGTAATAGTGACTCTGTTTGCGTTTGCATGCTTTGCCGTATTCGTTAAACACTCCTGCACAATTCTATAAAGAGCTGTTTCCATCTCCGCTGGCAGCCTCTCTTTGAAACCGGTTGCATGAAATGCAACATCGATCGAACACTTTTTCTGGTACTCCTTTACATACCAGCGAAGAGCCGGGAGCAGCCCCAGGTCGTCAAGTGCGCTGGGTCTGAGATCAATACTCAAATTACGAATAGCTCGTAGCGTCGAATGAGCAAGAACGCGTGTATCTGCTATGCGCTCACGCGCTTCTTGTGTCTCAACCGTCTCTTCAAGCAAAGTCAAACTGATGAGAAGTGAAGTGAGCACCTGGCTGGTTTCGTCATGCAACTCGCGAGCAATGCGCTGGCGTTCCTGCTCTTGTGCTTGAATAATTTGACTGGCTCGAATACGCGAAGCTTCATCCAATGCTTCAAGAACCATATTAAAAGCTTCAGCAAGCTGGTCTGCTTGCGAATCGATACCTGTAAGTGGTGCTCGTAACGAACGCTCACCTGCCCGAACCCGCTTCATTACCTTTCCTAATTCCGTCAAAGGTCGAAAAGCGATCTGTAAAACAACAAAATTGAGCGCAACACTGACCAACCAGCCGATCGTAATGAAAATTACCAATGACATTGGTGTTGCATATGGACTTACGTTTAGATGTGTTGCAAGCCACGTTCCCCCAGTGGCGCCCACAAAAATAATCAGACTATTAGCCATGAGTACTTTATAAAAAATGGGGATACCAAGCAGCGATTTAAGCAGAGGGTTGTGGTTATGCTTATTTTGCTCTGACATTCTGACAGTTTGATCCATAATGAACTTCCTTTTTAGCTCTGAGATCCTTTGCTTTACACGTATTGTAGTGAATATTCCAGGTATGGGCAAGCCTGGCAATGTGTTCAGAGCTTCTCAAAGTGCTTCTTCGCCTGATCTGGCTCGCTTGCGAGCCGTGTCGCGCAGAAAACAAGAACACACTTAGACTTTAAAGTAACCCTGATGCATGTAGCGAGTGTGTTACAGATACGTGAAGTGAAATCAGGTGACTCGAGTTTAAATATCAGGTGCTCACCTGATGTACCCCTTCTCAGGTTAAAGTAATCTTAATTTAGATTCAGAAACATCTTGGGCATAGCTCTTCTCAATTTCCTCAAGATGCGTTACAATCAAAACAGGGTATTCTTTGTGTGGTGTTTATGCTATAATTTGCCACACAAAATATAGACTATTTGCTTATCGGTCTTGACAAGATAACCCGCAATAATCTTTTGAGGAGGCAATGTGAGTTCTCTTCCTAATAAAAGCCTGCTCGACACAATGACACAGAAGTTGGTCGAGAGTCAAGCTTGGCGCTCTCTTTTTCGCCACGGTTATCCTGATACCCCGTTGAACCAGAGCCTGGTTATGATGGGCAACGTATTTCTGCACTTGCATCCGGTTAAAGTCAGTCGTCGGGCCATGAAGATTACCTATACCTGGTGTATGGGCGGAATCTCGTTTTTCTTATTTCTTTTGCTGACAATCACCGGCGTTTTTCTGATGTTCTATTATGTACCGGACACGAATCAGGCATATCAGAACATCAACCAGCTGAGCACGGCTGTCTCATTTGGTCACCTGACGCGTAATATGCACCGTTGGGCGGCACACTTGATGGTGGTCTCGGTGACGCTGCATATGATTCGTGTCTTCTACCACGGCGCCTACAAGCCCCCCAGGGAGTTTAATTGGGTGATAGGCGTTTTGCTTTTTTTAACTACCCTGTTCTTAAGTTTTACTGGCTATCTTCTTCCGTGGGATCAGATCGCTATATGGGCCATCACTGTGGGCACCAATTTTGCACCGTATACTCCGATTCTTGGTGATCCTGTGTACAAAGTGCTCGTAGCCGGTTCTGCAGTGACTCAAAGTACGTTGGTGCGTTTCTATGTTGGTCATGTAATCTTTTTGCCTTTGGTTTTAGCTTTGCTGATGGCCGTTCATTTCTGGCGCATTCGTAAGGATGGCGGCGCTGCCGGACCTCCCCCACCTTCGCGTAGAGAGTTGGAAGCGCCAGCAGAGCGTGTAGCCGCAGGTTCTGCTCAACAATAGGGAACAGTAGCTGCTCTATGTATAGGTCAATCGATTGCATGCTACTCGTTTTCTGAAGTGAGAGGAAATACCATCATGTCAATTGAACAGAAAGAGCCAGGAGTACAAACACAATCTTCAGCTACCCAGCGACGCTATCGTACGCTGGCCGTGGTGAAACAAGAAGCAATCACTCGCGTTGAAAAACCACTTGAAGATTCTGTGTTTGTCTGGCCGCATTTGCTGGTGCGCGAGTTTTTTGCCTCGGCCGCCGTCATGGTAATGGTCACCATTCTCTCTATTACCATCGATGCGCCGTTGCGAGATCCTGCCAATCCGAATGTGACTCCGAACCCGGCCAAAGCGCCCTGGTACTTCCTTGGATTGCAGGAGTTG